>DATFVT010000204.1:0-4344 GCA_035260105.1 Acidimicrobiia bacterium | reverse complement strand
GCGCTCGCGTTCGTGGAGGCCACCCTCGGCCTCGGGATCTTCGCCCTGTTCATCGCCTATCTGCCGAGCATCTACGGAGCGTTCTCCCGCCGCGAGGTGCTGGTGGCGAAGCTCTCGGCTCGGGCGGGGACACCCCCTTCTCCCATCGACTTCCTCGTCCGTGTCAGCCGCATCGACGAGCTGAACCAGCTCGACGACGTGTGGCAGCAATGGCAGGACTGGTTCGCGGAGGTCGAGGAGACGCACACCTCGCAGGCGTCGCTCGTCTTCTTTCGCTCGCCGCGTCCCGACCGCTCGTGGATCACGGCTGCCGGCGTCGTGCTCGACTCTGCTTCTTTGGCGAACTCGACGATCGACATCCGGTGGTCGCCGGACGCGGCGCTGTGCGTCCGCGCCGGATACTCGGCGCTGAGGGTCATCGCCGACTTCTTCGGCATCCGCTACGACCCCGACCCGGAGCAGACGGACGCGACGAGCATCGTCCGCGAAGAGTTCGACGATGCGTGCCGGCAGCTCGCCGACGCCGGTGTGCCCCTGAAGTCCGACCTCGACCAGGCGTGGGTCGACTTCAACGGCTGGCGGGTCAACTACGACGCGGTGCTCGTCGGCATCGCCGGTTTGGCGCTCGCACCGTACGCGATGTGGTCCTCGGACAGGTCGCTGCGGCGGATCCGGCTACCGCCCATCTCGCGTCGTCGCCGCCGCGGCGGCTGAGGCCGGGTCCGTCGGATCGGCCGGGACGTCTGGCCGCCGCGCCCGGTGCGCGCTGTGGAGCCAGGCGAGGAAGCGGTCGACACCGTTCACGACGTTCTCGGTGCGCACCGAGTGGAAGATCTCGAAGGCATGGGACGCGCCGGGGATCTCGGCGTAGAGCACCGGTTCGTGCGAGACCTCCCGCAGGGCGGACACGAAGTCGCGTGCCTGTTCCACGGGCACGAGGTTGTCGCTTCTCCCGTGGATCACGAAGAACGGAGGCGCGTCCGGGCCGACGTGCGTGATCGGTGAGTACCGCGCGAACAGATCGGGGTCCTCCTCCACGGTGGTGCCCGCGATCCGGCGCGCGAACCAGTGGCCGAGACGCTCTCCGCGGGGGCCGGCGCGGTCCCGGGGATCGAACACCTCGGCCAGGTCGTAGACGCCGTAGAACGGCACACACGCGGCGACCGAGGTGTCGGTGCCCTCGAGCCCGGGCTGCAACCCGGGGACGTTCGGCGTGAGCGCGAGCAAGGCCGCGAGGTGCCCGCCCGCCGACCCGCCGGTCACGACGACGAAGTCGGGGTCGCCGCCGTAGTCGGCGATGTGCTCGCGGACCCAGCGGAGCGCGAGCTTGCAGTCCAAGAGGTGGTCGGCAAACGACGCGCGCGGGCTGAGCCGGTAGTTCGTGGCGACGCACACCCAACCGTCGGCCGCGAGATGCAGCATGAGCGGGAGGGCCTGCTGACCCTTGTCGCCGACCATCCAGGCGCCACCGTGCAACTGGAGCAGCACCGGCGCCTTGTGCGTGCCGCTCTTCGGGCGCCACACGTCGAGGAGGTGACGGCGGCCCGAGTCGGGGGCGTACCGGATGTTCTTGACGCGCTCGACCTGACGGTCGCGCAGGTAGAAGGGGAACAGCAGGTGCCACCGCGAGGTTCGACGGGCCAGGCGCTCGGCGAGCCCGGATGCGATCTCGGACCGGTAGTCCGGCCCGAGCCCGTCGCGCAGCGCGTCCTCCACCGCGCGCTTCGATCGACTGGACATCAGCTGGAGACCGAGCAGTCCCGCCCACGACGCGAGCGTGATGACGAACCCGGCGATCCCGGCCCACGACCCGAGAGCGCCCAGCCAGACGAACAAGACCGTGGCGCCGACCTGCCAGAGGATGTGGAAGACGGCGAGCTCGCCCGTGAACCAGCCGGCGAAGAAGCTCAGGGTGAGGAGCTGCCAGCGTCGTGACGGGCGATATGCGTTGTACGTGAACCACGCGCCGACGAGGCTGACGGCGAGGTAGGCCCAACCCATGCGACCATTGTGCCGCGCAGGCGGCTTCGACCGGGCCTTGAGCAGGGCACTTCCCGCTCCTACGCTGCGCGTCGCACGACACGGCGATCGGAGCCTGCATGCAGCGTCTGACCGGGCTCGACGCGGCCTTTCTGGCCCTCGAGACCCCGTCGACGCACATGCACGTGATGGCGACGATCGTCCTCGACCCGTCCGACGTCGAGGGCGGCTTCACGGTCGAGACGATGCGCGAGCTCATCGCCGACCGCCTCCCGCGTCTGGAGCCCTTCCGGCGCCGTGTCGTCGAAGTGCCCTTCGGCGTCGACCGCCCGATCTGGGTCGAGGACCCCGACTTCGATCTCGACTACCACGTCCGGCGGGCCGCGTTGCCCGCCCCCGGCGGGCTCGGCGAGCTCGCCGAGCTGACCGCCGAGATCGCCGGCCGTCAGCTCGACCGGCGGCGCCCGCTGTGGGAGCTGTGGGTCGTGGAGGGCCTCGAGCACGGCCACGTCGCCGTCATCGCCAAGATGCACCACGCCGCGATCGACGGCGTGCTGGGCGTCGACCTGATGACCGAGATCTTCGATCTCGAGCCGCGTCCGGCACCGAAGGCTTCTCCGGAGCGCGAGCCGGCGCCGGAGCACGTCCCCTCGGAGGTCGAGCTCCTCGTGGGCGCCGTTGCATCGATCGTGCGCCAGCCATTGAGCGTCTTCCGCGCCGCCAGGAACCTCACTCGTTCCGCGGCGCGGGTCGTGCGGAGACTCCGCTCCGAGCCCGTGTCCGCCGGCGTGCCGCTGACGGCCCCGCCGACGCCCCTCAACGGCGTGCTGACACCGCATCGGCGCGTCGCGTTCACGTCAGTTCCCCTCGCCGACGTGAAGGAGGTGAAGCAGGCCTTCGGCGTCACGGTGAACGACGTCGTCCTCGCTGTCTGCGCGGGCGCGCTGCGCCGTTACCTCGAGGGGCGGGGCGACCTCCCCGACAAGGCACTGCTCGCCGCCATCCCCGCGTCGGTGCGGACGGAGGACGAGCGGGGCGTGATCGGCAATCGCGTGTCGGCGATGTTCGCGACCCTCGCCACCCAGCTCGACGACCCGGTCGACCGCCTGTTCGCCGCGCAAGAGGTCATGAGCGGCGCCAAGCTCGTCCACGAGGACATCGGCGGGAACACGCTCCACGAGTGGGCCGAGACGGCGGCGCCGGTGCTGTTCTCGAGGGGCATGCGGTTGTACGAGGCGGTTCTCGAGGGCCGGCACCGGCCGATCATCAACCTCATCGTGTCGAACGTCCCCGGGCCGACCTTCCCGCTCTACTGTGCCGGCGCGCGCCTCGTGAGCCTGTTCCCCCTCGGCCCGCTCCTCGCCGGGACCGGCCTCAACATCACGGTGTTGAGCTACCTCGACGCCGTGGGGTTCGGGCTCATCGGGTGCCGCGAGATCGTTCCCGACATCGACGCGATCGCCGCCGCCGCGCCGGACGCGCTCGCCGAGCTGCTGAAGGCGGCGCACAACCGCTAGCCCGTCAGGGCAGCGGCGCGAACAGGTCCGTGTCGTGCGTGCCCTCGGGCGCGTCGCGGCGGATGAACGACTCGAGCCCGAACGCCTCACGGAACATGTCGGGCGGTAGCTTCAGGAAGAAGTGCGACTCGGCGATCTGGCTCGCATGCGCGACCATCGCCTCGCGTTTGCGGTCGACGTAGTCGCGCACGTCGACCACCGTCGTGATGACCGACTCCGGGGACCCGAAGGTGGTGTCGTCGGGGTCGGGCAGGTCGTCGGGGTCCAGGCCGCCGGGCAGCTCGGCGTTCCCGCTGGCGACCGCCTGCTCGAGCATCCGTCGGATGTGGTCCCGGTTGATCGTCGACTCGTACACCAACGGGGTTCCCGCGAGCTCGGCCGCTCGAACACCCACGCGGTGTACCTGGATGTGATCGGGGTGCCCGTAGCCTCCGTGATCGTCGTACGCCGTGAGCACGTCGGCGTGCTCCTCGTGCAGGATCTTCGCCAGACGCTCGGCGGCCTCGTCGACGTCCGCGGTCCAGAACGAGCCGTCGGCGTCGTTCTCGCGCGTTCCCATCATCCCGGAGTCGACGTAGCCGAGGAACTCGACCCGTGCGACACCGAGGATCTCGGCCGCACGTTCCGTTTCGAGCGTTCGGCGTTCCGACATCGTCTCTCCGGGCGCGAGCATCTCCCGGCCGAAGCCGGCGTGCTCACCTTTCGTGGCGACGACGAGGACGACCCGATGCCCCTCGGCGGCGGCCTTCGCCATGACGCCCGCGGTGGCGATGGCCTCGTCGTCGGGGTGGGCGTGGAAGGTCACGAGCGTGTGCGGCACAGGTGAATCCTCGCGCGCCGCCCGCCC
>DATFVT010000203.1:0-7050 GCA_035260105.1 Acidimicrobiia bacterium | reverse complement strand
CAGCGCACCTGAGGGGGTTGTCCAGTCATGAGCGGTAGGCGTGCCATCCGTCGTGTGCTCCTTGGCGCGGTGCTCGGCGTCGGTCTCGTCGTGTCCGTCGCGGGTCCTGCGGCCGCCCACGTCGAGGTCGATCCCGAGAGCGTTCCGAAGGGCTCGACGTCGAGCTTCAGCTTCAGTGTCCCGACCGAGAAGGACAATGCGTCCACCGTCAGTGTCGAGGTGACGTTCCCGGCCGATCACCCGATCCCGAACGTCAGCGTGCTCGTGAAGGGCGGATGGACCTTCACGGTCGAGAAGGCGCCGCTGCCGAAGCCCATCAAGACGGAGTTCGGCGAGGTGACCGAGGCGGTCTCGAAGATCACGTGGTCCGGCGGCCAGATCCCGCCCGACGGCTATGACCTCTTCACCGTGCGGGGCGGCCCCCTGCCCAAGAACGTCAACCAGCTGGAGTTCAAGGCGTCGCAGACCTACAGCGACGGTGAGGTCGTCCAGTGGATCGAGCCCACGGTCAAGGGCGGCGCCGAGCCCGAGCACCCGGCACCGGTGCTCAAGCTGGGCAAGGCGAGCAGCAGCTCCTCCCACGACTAGCGATTCGGGACGACCGACACCGGCGAGCGCCCCGGCCGCGCCACGATGGTCGGCGTGACCGTCGAGGCCGAGCCCCGCCCGCCCGCGGACATCGACACGACGGCCGGCGGCGGCGACACGCGTCGCCGCTGGCTCCCGTCGTGGCCGCCGTCCCTCCCGCAGGCGGTCATCCTCGTCGCCGCCTTGTGCCTCATCGCCGGCCTGGTGGGCTGGCGCCTCGCCCAGGCCGACCACCCCGGACGCGCGAGCGTGGACGTCGGCTTCCTCGAGGACATGCAGACGCACCACCTGCAGGCGCTGGAGCTGGGCTACGCGTACCTCGAGCACGGGACGGACCCGACGCTGCAGCACATCGCGCACGACATCATCACGGACCAGGGCATCGAGGTCGGTCAGATGCGCGGCGTCCTGTCGGAATGGGGCTTTCCTTCCACGCCCGACCCAAACGGAACCGCGATGGCGTGGATGCACGAGCCGCATCCGGCGCAGCAGATGCCCGGGATGGCAACCCCGGCTGATCTCGACCGGCTGCGCGTCGCGCAGGGGCTCGAGGCCGACGACTTGTTCAGCCAGCTGATGATCCGCCACCACGAGGGTGGCATCCACATGGCGGACTTCGCCGCGACCGACGCCGAGACGAGCAACATCCGCAACTTCGCTCGCGGCATGGCGGCGGGTCAGCGCAGCGAGATCGGCGAGATCAACGCCGTGCGCGCGCGGCTCGGGCTGACACCCGTCTTGCAGTAGGAGCGGGACGCGACTGAGATCTGCGCGACGGCGGCGGCTTTGCCGACGGCCGCCGCAAAGCCCGAGCTTGCGAGGGCGACCAAAGGGGGACAGGTGACCTATCGAGTCGCGCAGTGGAGCACCGGGAACGTGGGGCGTCTCGCGCTCCGGGGCATCATCGAGCATCCCGACCTGGAGCTGGCGGGCGTGCTGGTGCACAGCCCGGACAAGGCGGGCCGGGACGCGGGCGAGCTCGCCGGCCTTCCGACCACGGGCGTGTCCGCCACCACCGATCCCGACGAGATCGTGAGCCTGGGCGCGGACTGCGTGTCGTACACCGCGACGGGCGACCTGCGTCCTGACGAGGCGGTGGCGGACATGGTCCGCATCCTCGAGGCGGGCACCAACGTCGTCTCGACGTCGGTCGTGCCGCTCGTGTACCCGCCGTCGGCGCCCACGCGCTACACGGAGCCGCTCGAGACCGCGTGCAAGGCGGGCGGCGTCTCGTGTTGGACGTCGGGCATCGATCCCGGCTTCGCCAACGACCTCGTCCCGTTCGCGTTCCTCGGCGCGTGCAAGCGCGTCGACTCGGTGCGCGTCATGGAGATCCTCGACTACTCGACGTACCTCCAAGCCGACGTCCTCTTCGACATCATGGGGTTCGGCGGATCGCTGGACGAGCTGCCGCTGATCCTCCAGCCCGGCGTCACCGCGCTGGCGTGGGGCGGCACCGTGTCGATGCTGGCGGCCGGGCTCGACGCCGAGCTGGAGGACCTGCGCGAGGCGCACGAACGCTTCCCGGCGGCGCGCGATTACGAAACGCCCCTGGGGACCATCGCCGCCGGCACCACCGCCGGCATGCGCTTCGAGGTGCAGGGCATCGTCGGGGGCGAGCCCCGCGTCGTGCTCGAGCACGTCACCCGGATCAACCCGGAGGTCGCGCCCGAGTGGCCGCAGCTCCCGGGCCAGGGTGGCTACCGCGTCGACATCGCGGGCGACCCCGCGCTGCACTGCCAGTTCCACTTCGAAGGCGAGGACGGTGACCACAACACCGGTGGCATCACCGCCACCGCGATGCGGTGCCTCAACGCCATCCCGGCCGTTTGCCAGGCCGATCCGGGTGTCCTCTCCGTGCTCGACCTGCCGCTGGTGACGGGCCGGGGGTTGATGCGCACCTGATGGCGCGTCACCTACCCCGTGAAGCGATCATCCGGTTGTAGACGCCGATGACCTTGGACGCGTAGTTGGGGTCGGTGGCCCAGTTGCCGTGACCCATCATCTGCCACGTCGGCGCCCAGCCCTTGGCGAAGAAGGTGTTGAAGTTCCGCACCGCCGCGACCGGATCGGCGCCGTACCAGTACGGCGACGGCGGGTTGTGCAGGTCGGACGCGACCGACCGGTGGTCGGAGTAGTTGCGCAGGTGCTGGATCTGCGCTCGCACTCCGTCGCGCGCGGTCGGGAAGCGAGTCTCGCCCGAGCAGCTGTCGCACGCGCCGAGGCCGGAGAAGTTGTTGTCACCGCCACCCGCACGGAACCCGCCCGTCTCGACGTACGACTGCGCGAACGCGAAGTCCGCCCGCACGTTCTCGGCGGTTCCCTCCTCGACGAAGATCTGCGTCAACTCGTCGATCGACATCCCGCCCGACAGCCGCGGTGACGCGCCGCTCGACCGGTACCAGGCGACGATCTCCTGGGCCGTGAGGACCGTCGGCCCCATCACCGGCTCGCCGAGCGCGCGCAGCGCGCCGATCTCCTCCGCCACCTCGAGGGCGCGGTTCGCCGCCGCCACCTTCTGGTCGAACGTCGCCTTCTCCTGCTCGAGGCGAGGAAGCAGCTCCTCCAGCTGCGCCTGCTTCACCTCGAGGTCTTGTTGGGCCTGTTCGAGCTGGTCTGCGGTCTCCCGGAGCTGGCGCGCCCGCGCGTTGTCGAACTCGTCGGCGGCTTCGGTGAGCTTCGTCCTGCGCCCGGCTTGGATGTGGTTCTTGGCCGTCAGCAGGTCGAGGCCGGCAGCCGGGTCGGTGTTCTTGTAGAGGGCGGCGGCGCGCGTCGAGAGCTGCGTCCGCAGCTCGGCTTCCCGGGCCCGCAGCTCCGGGATCGCCTGCACGAGCTGCGCGATCTGGCCCTGCACCTGGTCGCGTTCCTCCACCGCCTTCTGGTACCGGTCGTGGGCGGCGTTCGCCTCCTCCTGCGTCTGTTGCAGCTCCTCGCGCGCCCGGACGACGTCCGGGTCTTCCTGCGCGGCCGCGGGGGCGGTGGCGATCGTGAACCCGGCCGTCACCGACGCGAGCCCTATCGTCGCCGTGACGAGTGATCGTGCCACTCGTCGCCGAAGACGACCCTGCAGCATCGTTTCGGAAGCTAACACCGTGCTCTCCGCGATCCGCGGCAATCGACGCGTGACGGTCGCGGTTTGGTGCAGTGTAGGCCCATGTTCGACGAGCTCCTGCGGCACCCCGGTGTCGTCGAGGAGTGGGAGCTGCGGTCACCCTTCGGCTTTCTCGCCATACACGGCGGGAGCCTCGAACGGGGCACGGCCGAGCTCGCGACCGACGCCGCCGGCCGTGCCGGCGCGTCGATCTACGCGGTACGCCAACCGGAGAACCTGCGGTGGCACATCCCGTCCGCGCTCGTCGACCCGACCTCCTCGCCGGCGCTGAGCGCGTTCCTCGACCACGTCGACGTGGTCGTGTCCGTGCACGGGTACGGCCGGCGGGGCTTCTCGAACGTCGTGCTGATCGGTGGACGGAACCGGGAGCTCGCGACCCGCGCCGCGGTCGCATTGCGGGCGGCCGTCCCGTCCCATCGCTTCGTCGACGACCTGACCGCGATCCCGCCGACGTTGCGCGGTGTGCACCTCGACAACCCGGTGAACCGGCCGCGCGGAGGCGGCATCCAGCTCGAGCTGCCCCCGACGCTGCGCGACGGCCACGGCGCGGCGTCCGACCGAGACGCGCTCGTCTCGGTGCTGGCATTGATCGCGACCGAGGCCTGAGGAGTCGGCGTGGGGCGGCTCGCCGTCGTAGGGGGACACGGGATCCTCGGGACGGCATTCGCCGCCAATGCGTCGCGCGTCGAGGTCGACACTTCCTACGGCCCCGTTGCGTTGCTCGACGCCGCCGACTGGGTCGTGCTCCAGCGCCACGGCCTGGACGAGTTCGTCGCCGCGCCGTACATCAACCATCGCGCCCACCTGCGCGCGCTCGCCGACCTCGGATGCAACCGAATCCTCGGCCTCGGGTCCGTCGGCAGCCTCCGGCGCGACCTCCCCGTCGGGTCGTTCGTCGCCCCCGACGACTTCATCGCGCTTCATCTCGGCATGTCGTTCTCGCGCGGCGACGACGGCCACCAGTCGCCCGGGTTCGATCCCGTTTGGCGAGGGACGGTCGTCCGCCGCTGGTCCGAGCAAAGCGACGTGCCTCTCCACGACGGTGGGGTCTACTGGCAGACGATCGGGCCCCGGTTCGAGACCCGGGCCGAGATCCGGCTCATGGCCGCTCACGCCGACGTCGTCGGCATGACGATCGCAGGCGAGTGCATCCTCGCCCGCGAGCTCGGCCTCGCCTACGCGAGCATCTGCGTGATCGACAACCTCGCCAACGGGATCGGCGCTGCTCCGCTCAGCATGGAGGAGTTCCGAGCCGGGGCCGCCGCCAACCGGGCCCGGCTCGTGAGCGCGCTCGACGCCGTGCTCCCGGCGCTGAGCAAGGAGGCAGGGAGGCCATGAGCCTCGCGGTTCGGAACGCGCAGCTCGACGGTGAACGTGTCGGGTTGCGCGCCGACGGAGACCGCATTGCCGCCGTCGGAGCCGGCGTGGAAGCGGAGCCCGGCGACGACGTGATCGACGCCGCCGGGATGGCGCTCGCGCCGGGGCTGGTCAACGGACATACGCACGCGGCGATGACGCTCATGCGCGGCTACGGCGGCGATTTGCCGTTGATGCAATGGCTGCAGGACAAGATCTTCCCTGTCGAGGCGAAGCTGACGGCCGACGACGTGTACTGGGGGACACGACTCGCCTGCGTCGAGATGATCCGGTCCGGCACGGTGCGTTTCTGGGACATGTACTGGCAGCCCGAAGCCGTCGGCCGCGCCGTCGAGGAATCCGGGATCCGCGCGTCGGTGGCGCCCGTCCTCGTCGACGGCCTCGACGCCGGCAAGTCCGACGCGTTGCGAGCCGACGCCGAACGGTGGCTCGATGCGCTCGCCGATATCGGCCCGCGCATCAAGCCGGCGCTCGGCCCGCATTCCGTCTACCTCGTCAGCGAGAAGTCTCTGAAGTGGGTGGCCGAGCTGTCGTCGGAGCGGGACATCCCGGTGCACATCCATCTCTCGGAGACCGAAGGCGAGGTGCGCGACTGCCTCGCCGCGCACGGCGTACGACCGGCGCCGTATCTCGACCGGATCGGTGTGCTGACACCACGCGTGATCCTGGCCCACGGGGTATGGCTCGACGACGACGAGCTCGAGCTTGTCGGAGAGCGGGGGGCGACGGTCGTCACCAATCCGGTCTCGAACATGAAGCTCGCCGTCGGTGGCGTGTTCCCGTACGCGAAGGCGCGCCGCCACGGGATCGCGGTGGGCCTCGGGACGGACGGCGCGTCCTCGAACAACTCGCTCGACCTGTTCCAGGACATGAAGCAGCTGGCTCTTATCCAGAAGCACGCCGAGCGCGATCCCGCCGCCATGCCGGCGACCGAGGCCTGGTCGGTCGCGACCGGTCAGCGCGCCCCGTTTCTCGGCCAGCCCGGCCGGCTGGCGGTGGGGGAGCCGGCCGACTTCCTGCTGATGCGCGGCGACGCCCCCGAGCTCACGCCGGGTGACCTCGTCGCGAACCTTGTGTACGCGGCCGCCGGCGCGGTGGTCGACACGACGGTCGTCGCCGGCCGAGCGCTCATGCGCGGCGGCGAGATCGCAGGCGAAGACGAAGTGCGAGACGGCGTGCTCGCCAGCGCGCGCCGGCTCGGCGTGATCGCCTGACCGCCGACGCAGTGGGTTACAGCGACTTCGGCGTGGCGAAGAGCTCCCGCAGCCGGGGCTCGAAGTGCTCCAGCGGGAGCGTGTCGTAGTCGGCGTCGAACGCGGCCTGGTCCCACTCGTCGGCGAAGCGCTCGGCCAGCTCGTACCCGGCATGGCCACGGTACTGGTCGCGGGCGTTCGGGTCGCCGCCGAAGTGGTGGTAGTAGTGCCGCCCCTGGAAGTCCTGGTGCACCTTGATCATCCAGTAGACGTCGTCGCGCACGTACGGCTTCAGCATCTCGGCCGCGATGGCGGGGTGGTTCGGCACGCTGACGGCCTTGCCGACGTCGTGGCAGAGGCTGGCGATGACGACCTCGTCGTCGGCGCCGGCGCGCTCGGCGCGCGTCGCCGTCTGGAGGCAGTGCGTCAGCTGGTCTACGGCGAAGCCGTCGGTGATCTCGGCCAGCGACTCGAGCATGCCCAGCACCCGGTCGGCGACCCGTCCCTGGTTCTCGAACGACTCGGAGCCGATCACCGCCCACTGCTCGGCAGTGGACTCGTCCATCCGGCGGAAGCTCTTCGCGTCTGTCTGCGTCATGGCCTCATTCTCCCATAGGGTTCGGTGATGGACCTCCGGCGGCTGGCTGACCTGGAGCTTCCCGACTCGACGGGCGCCCCGAGGCGGCTCGGCGACTTCTGGGCCGAACGGCCGGTGATCCTCGTCTTCCTGCGCCACTTCGGCTGACTGCTCTGCCGCGAGCACGCCTCGCAGTTGCGGGG
>DATFVT010000202.1:0-2367 GCA_035260105.1 Acidimicrobiia bacterium | reverse complement strand
AGAGGCCACGATCGGCAATGGCACGCATCACCGCCGGCGGGACGAGCCCGTCGATCGGGCGGCCGTCTGCCAGCCGCGTCCGGATATCACGGGATGCGATGTCGAGGCGAGGGATCGTGACGCGTTCGACCCGCCAGCCCGCTGCAGGTGCCTCGGCGTGCGCGTCGCCGGCGCGCTCGACGATCACGAGCGTGGCGAGGTCGCGGGTTTCCTCCAGCTTGCGCCACGTCGGCATGTTGCGGACGGCGTCGGCGCCGAGCACGAGGAAGAGCTCGCGGTCCCGCGCCGAGAGCGCGAGAAGCGTGTCGTACGTGACCGACGCCTCGCCCCGTTCGATCTCGATGGCCGACGCCTCGACACCGTCGACGCCGTCGACGGCGGCGGCGACCATCGCCAGGCGGTCGGCAGCCGGCGCGACGACGTCACCGTGCTTCTGCCAGGGATCGCCGGCCACCACCATCAGCACCCGGTCCAGACCCAGCGCCGCCCGGGTGTCGGCAGCCGCCACGATGTGGCCGACGTGCACCGGGTCGAACGTGCCCCCGAGGACACCGACTCGCTCGATGCGGGGAGTCTACGAGCGGCGCGCCGCCCGAGGGCTTCCTCGAGCGCTGTTCATCGTGCGGGAATGCCGGCGTCATACACGCGTCGTACGCTTTCACGCGGGAACGGCGGCTTTGCCGACCGTTCCCCGCGGGAGCGGCGGCTTTGCCGACCGCTACCGCAAAGCCCGACCTTGCGAGGGCGACAGTAGAAACCGCAGCCGGAGCTTGCGACGGCGCCAAAGGAGCTCGATGCCGCTCGACGACCCGTCCCCGCCGAACGCGGCACACGTCCTCGTGCGGGTGTGGCTGCCGGACCGCCCCGGCGCGCTCGGGCTCGTCGCGTCCCGCATCGGCGCGGTACGCGGGGACATCGTCGGTGTCGATGTGCTCGAGCGGGGAGCGGACATCGCCGTCGACGAGTTCGCGGTGGACCTCCCGGACACCGACCTCGTCCCGACCCTCGTCCGCGAGATCGAGGAGGTCGACGGGGCGTCGGTCGAGCAGGTCCGCGCCGTCGGACACTTCCCGGACGCCCGCCTCGACGCCCTCGAGTCGGCTGCGGCGTTGTGCGAGGCGGCAACCATCGACGAGCTGCACACCGCGCTCGTCGGCCAGACGAAGCGGGAGTTCCTGGCGGACTGGACCGCGCTGGTGCACGGCGGGCGCGTCCTCGCCCACACCGGCGACGAGACCCCGAGCGCCGACGTCCTCGACGCGCTCCTCGCGGGCACGTCCGCGTCGGCGCTCGTGTCGAGCGGCGTGACCGGCCCCGACGACCTCGCGGTCGCCGGCTTCACCGATCCCGACACCGCCCTCCTCCTCGGCCGGGCCGGCCACCCGCTGCGCCGGCGCGAACGCGGTCAGCTCCTCGCACTCGTGCGGATCGCCGACCGGGCGTGGCAGCTGTTGGGCGAGTACAACGTGCCCCGTGCCCGCGATCGCCGCGCTCCGGCGTGACCAGCTCCGAGACGCGTCACAGGTCCTCGCCCGCGCCTTCGACGACGACCCCGTCTTCCGGTACCTCTACCCGTCGTCCCGCCGCCGGCGGTGGTCGTGTCACAGCTTCCTCGGTGCGGTCGCCCGCGACAGCGTGCCCTACGGCGAGGCATGGGCGGCGCTCGACGCCGGCCGTGTCGTCGGAGCCGCCGGGTGGCTGCCGGACGGCGCGTACCCGCCCTCGCGGTGGCGTGCGGCGCGTCTGCTGCTGGCGTCGTGGCCGGCGTTGCTCACGCTCCACACGTTTCGCGACGGGCTCCGCTACCTGAACGAGACCGAGAAGCTGCACCCGAATGGGCCGCACTGGTACCTGGGCGTGATCGGCGTCGAGCCCGGCCACCAGGGCGAAGGGCTCGGCGGCAAGCTGCTCGACGTCGTGCTCGACCGGCTCGACGCCAACCACGTGCCCGCCTACCTGGAGACGTCCACGGAGGGAAACGTCGCCTGGTACCGGCACCACGGCTTCGAGGTGCAGCACGAGGTCCGGCCGGCGGAAGCCGGCCCGCCGATCTGGACCATGTGGCGGGAGCCGCGCGGCAGCTAGCCCGGCCGTCAGCCTTCGACGACGGTCGTCACGAACTGCTCGAGCTGCCGGAGGTTGCGGCACTCGTACACGCCGTCGCAGTAGATGCCGAACTCGGAGATGATCGAGTCGCCGGTGTCCCAGTAGCCGCGCGGCTCCGGATTGAGCCAGTAGACGTGGCGGCCGCGCTGCTGGAGCTCCTTGAGCACCCAGTTCTGCGACGCGTGGTAGTTGTTGCGCGCGTCGCCGAGCAGGATGATCGACGTCTTGGGGGTCACTTCCTTGTAGTGGCGCTCGTGGAAG
>DATFVT010000201.1:0-6731 GCA_035260105.1 Acidimicrobiia bacterium | reverse complement strand
CGCAATCGACGTGAAAACCAGGACCAAGGTCCCCACCGACATCACCGTCGGCGCGCAACCGATCAATCTGGCGGTCACGCCCGACGGCAAGACCGTCTTCGTCGCCAACTACGGCAGCGACACCGTCTCGGCAATTGACGTGAAGACCAGGACCAAGGATCCCACCGACATCCCGGTCGGCGCGGCGCCAGGCGCGGTGTCGGTCACGCCGTGTCGCCGGTGACGGGCAACCCCAAGGACGAACCTCGACACGCGGGCGTCAGGAGGAACGGCGGCCGATGAGTGCCCGCAGCCCCGCCGGCAGCTCCTCGTCGCCGAACGACTGCTCGACGCGAACCTCCACGCCGTAGGGAGCGAGCAGGTCCGGGACGCGCCCGGTGTCGATGAGGACGTTGTCATGGTGCTCGTCGTCGCGTCGCCACGAGCCGTCCTCGTTGCAGACGAAGACGGTCATGTCGCGTACGAAGCGATCGGGCGTCGGGATCGAGTACTCGGTGATGATGGCCCAGTCGTCGCCGACCCGCCCAGAGGTCGTCCAGTCCCGGCGCGCCGCGGCCCACTCCAGGTCGCAGATGTCGACGGCCAGCACGCCGCCGGGACGCAGCGCCTGCGCGAGGGCGACGAGCGCGCGCTCGATCGCCGCCTCGTCCGGCAGGTAACTGAGCGCGTGCCCGACGCCGACGACGGCGTCGGCGGCCGGGAGGGGATCGTCGGGCAGCGCCACCCGGCGGACGTCCTCGGCGTCCGGCGCCAAGTCGCGCGCCAGGTCGAGCATGGCGGGGGACGCGTCGGTCGCCACGACGCGGTGCCCGGCGTCGAGGAGCGCTCTGGTGAGCAGGCCACTGCCGCAGCCGATCTCGACGACCAGGCCGTCCCGGTCCCGGACCGGCCGGAGCAGGTCGATGATCCCCGGCGCGCACATCTCCGCGTGGAAGCCGAAGCCGCGGTGGTGCACCAGCGCGAGGTCGTCGCGGTAATACCCGCGGTCGCCCCGGTCCACGTCCGCTCCCCCGCCTACTCGGTGAGCTCGTCGGCGAGCAGGTCCATCAGCAGGCTGTCGTGCCACGTGCCGTCGTTGCCGCGTTCGGCCCGACGCATCACGCCGACGGGCCGGAACCCGACCTTGGTGTAGCAGCGGATGGCGGCGGCGTTGTCCACGGCGGGGTCGATCTCCAGCCGGTGGTGGCCGTGGTCGACGATGAGGTGGCGCGCCAGCGTCCGCAGCGCGTCGGTGCAGACGCCGCGGCCGTGGACGGCGGGGTCGAGATAGATGTCCATGCTGGCGTGCCGGTAGTCGGGCTCGTCCTCGGCCTGCCATTGGACCCATCCGACGACTCGCCCGTCCAGCTCGATCACGTACGGCGTGCTGTCGGGCTCGGCGAGGTCCTTCTTCACGGCCGCGACCATGTCGTCCCCGCCGCGCCAGTGCTCGTGCACTTCCGGGGTCGCGCGGATCCGAGCCAGCTCCAGGATGTCGGCGTCGGCGACGGGACGCAGTCGCACCATTGCGCCCTGGAGCGCGCGCATTCAGTTCACGCCGTCGTGGAGGACCGAGACGATGACGCGCATGATGAGCACGACGCTGCAGAACAGGCTGAAGTACCCGAAGAACTCGTACAACGAGGTGTCGCCGGCGAAGGGCGGGCCGCCCCGCACCCCGAGGAGCATCACGCCGATGACGCCGACCACCCCGCCGACGAGCGCGAGCACCGTGCGGTTGACCAGCTTCGTGACGAGGCGTTCGTCGTGCTCGTCGGAGAACAGGCTCACCTTGGCCCGGAAGTTGCCCCGTTCGATCTGGTTGGCCATCCGGTCGAGCCGCCGCGGCAGGCGACGCAGCGTCGGGCCCATGCGGACGAGCTCCTCGCGGGCGAGCTCCTCGAGGGTCGACGGCGCCAAGCGAGCCCGCATCCACTCGCCGGCGATCGCCTCGGCCCGGTCGATGACGTTGTAGCCCGGCGAGAGCGTCGTCAGCGTCCCTTCGAGGGTGATCAACGCGCGGAAGAAGGTGCTCAGCTCGGGCGGCAGGTTGATACCGAACGTGAAGAACAGCTGGAGCAGGTCGTTGAACATGGCCGCGCTCGGCACCATCCCCGGTGCCAGGTGCCGGGTCATGAAGCGTGACAGCGCTCGCTCGAGCTCCTCGTCGTCGACGTCGCGCCGGAGCGTCGCCACCTGGAGCACAGCCTGGCGGAGCAAGTCGGCGTCGCGTTGCGACACCCCGATCATGACCTCGCGGATCGCGGTCTGCTGCAGCGGGTCGATGCGACTGGCCGCCCCGAAGTCGATCAGCCCGAGACTGCCGTCGCGCAGGACCATCACGTTCCCGGGATGGGGGTCGGCGTGGTACTGCGCGTCGACCAGCATCTGCTGCATCATGCAGCGCAGCAGCGCCTCGGCGAGCTCGCGCCGGTCGAAGCCGAGCTCGTCGATCTCCTCGGTCTCCCGCACGCTCACGCCGTCGAGCCATTCCATGACGAGCACGCGCCTGGTCGTGAGATCGTGGAACACGGAGGGGATGCGCACCTTGCTCTCCCCGTCGAGGTTGGCGGCGATGTCCGACGCGTTGCGGGCTTCGATCTCGAAGTCGAGCTCCTCGCGGAGGCGCTCGGAGAACTCGTCGGCGAGGTCGGAGACCCGGTACTCGGCACCCCACGTGGTGCGCTGCTCCACCATCGTGGCGAGCTCGTCGAGCACGTCGAGGTCGCGGTTCACCGAGTCGGCGACGCCGGGCCGCTGCACCTTCACGATCACCCGCTGACCACCGTGGAGGCGCGCGCAGTGCGCCTGCCCGATCGAGGCCGCCGCCAGCGGCGTCCAGTCGAACTCGGCGAAGACCTCCTCGACGGGGGCGTCGAGCTCGTCCTCCAGCAGCTCCCGCACATCGTCCGGCGCCGCCGGCGCGACGTGGTCCTGCAGGTGCGACAGCTCCTCCGCCACCGGCGGCGACACCAGGTCGGAGCGGGTCGAAGCCACCTGCCCCATCTTCACGAACATCCCGCCGCACTCCTCGAGCGAGTGGCGGAGGCGGCGCGCGAACGGCACCTGGCGGGCCTCGCCGTCCTGGCTATGGCGCCCGAGGCCGAGGGACGGCCCGAGCCCGTTGCGGATGGCGATGCGGGTGATCTGCGCGTACCGGCTGACCCGCCGGCCCCGGCGCTTCAGCGCCTTGATCGGGTGCGGGATCGACGTGAGTCCGGTCTGCGCGCGCGCGAGCGTGCCCGGCTTCGCGAGCAGCTCGATCCACACCGACGCCGACATCACGCCGAGCGTCGAGAACAGCCAGACGTTGCGCGTGAACCCGGTGTCGGGGTCCTTCCGCTGGCTCGCGATGGCGAGTGACAGCGCGACGCCGCCGATCCAGCCGATCAAGCCGGACAGGAGGGTGGTCGTCCACGAGCGGCGGACGCCGAGCAGCCTGCCGACGAGCCACGCCAGCACGAGCACGCCGGGCAGCGACAGCAGGACGGCGAGGTCGAGGAGGTCGCCGAGGTCTTCGGCGGCGAAGATCATCGTGCGTGACTGACGCGTCTAGCCGAGCTCTTCGACGGTGAGCTCGCGATCGGTGTGGCGGGCGCGCAACACCTTCTTGTCGAACTTCCCGACGCTCGTCTTCGGCACCTCGTCGATGAACGACCAGCGCTCGGGGACCTGCCACGTGGCCACCTTGCCGGCGAGGAAGGCGCTGAGGTCGCCGGCCGTGACCGTCGAGCCGTCGGCGCACACGACGCACGCCAACGGACGCTCCTCCCACTTCGGGTCCGGAACGCCGATCACGGCCGCCTCGACCACGTCGGGATGGCCCATGAGCTGGTTCTCGAGCTCGACCGAGGAGATCCACTCCCCGCCCGACTTGATGACGTCCTTCGCCCGGTCGGTGATCTGGACGAAGCCGTTGGCGGTCACGCAGCCGACGTCACCCGTGCGCAACCAGCCGTGGTCGAACTTGTCGCTCGCCGGATCGCGGTAATAGCCGGCGGTGACCCACGGGCCCCGCACCTCGATCTCCCCGACCGCCTCGCCGTCCCACGGCAGGGGCTCGCCGTCGGCGTCGACGATGCGCAACTCGACGCCGGCGAGCACGCGCCCGGCCTTTTCCCGCCAGTCCATCTCCTCGCTGGTCCCGGGCTCGACGCCGCGCGGCGAGCGCGCCATGGCGGCGAGCGGGCTCGTCTCGGTCATGCCCCAGCCCTGGACGATGTGCACGTCGTGGTCCGCCTCGAACCGCTCCATCAGGGTCCGCGGCACCGCCGACCCGCCGCACACCACGATACGGAACGAGCTCAGATCGACAGGATGCTCCCCCGCATACCGGAGCAGGTCGGACCAGATCGTCGGGACCGCGCCGGCGACCGTGGGGCGCTCGGCTTCGATCAGCTTCGCCAGCGGCTCGGCCTGCAGGAACCGCCCCGGCATCACGAAGCCGGCCCCGGCGAGCCAGGCCGCGTAGGGCAGGCCCCACGCGTTGGCGTGGAACATCGGCACGACCGGCAGGACGCGGTCCGCCTCCGTCAACCCGACGGCCGACGCGGCGTTGACGTTCATCGAGTGCAGCACGGTCGACCGGTGCGAGTACACGACCCCTTTCGGGTTGCCGGTCGTGCCGCTCGTGTAACACATGGCGGCGGCGGCGTGCTCGTCGACGTCGGGCCAGTCGAACTCGCCCGTCTCGGCGGCGAGCAGGTCGTCGTAGCGAAGGACCTCGACGCCGGGGGTGGCTTCGGCGAGCGCGCCGGCGTCGCCACCGCCGACGACGACGTAGCGCTCGACCGCCTTCAGGTCGGACGCGACCTTGGCGAGCAGCGGGACGAGCGAGTCGTCGACGATCACGACGCGGTCCTCGGCGTGGTTCACGACGTACGTCAGCTGCTCGGGGAAGAGCCGGATGTTCAGCGTGTGCAGCACCGCGCCCATGGTCGGGACCGCGAGGTACGCCTCCAGGTGCTCCTGGGAGTTCCACTGGAAGGTGCCGACGCGGTCGCCGTCCTGGATCCCGAGGCGGCGAAGAGCGGCGGCGAGGCGCGCGGCACGGCCGGCGATGTCAGCGAACGTGGCCCGGCGGGAGCCGTCTCCCTCGAACGTCACGACCTCGCTGTCACCGTGGACCCGCTCACCGTGCCGGAGGATCATCCCGATACCCAGCGGGAAGTCCTGCATCGTGCTCTCGAGCATTGCGCCCCCCGAGGTTCAGTGGTCCTTCGCCGCGCTCACCAGCCGAGGATGACGCCCAGGACGAGGCCGAGCACCAGCAGAGCACCCGCCCGCCGCGTATGGACGAACGCGAGGGCCGCGAACCAGAGCGGCCAGATCGGGAAGCCTGCGGGTGGCTCGGCCGGCTTCGGCTGGGAGAACGGCGTCCACACGGTGGCCAGCTTCTGCAGCGCGATGAGCGCGAGCAGGGCCGCGATCGGGAACGTCCCCGTGCCGACCAGCAGGACCACGAGGACGTAGAACGAGATCATCATCGCCTGGGTGAGGGCGCGCGCCTTGCCCTCACCGAGCAGCACCGGGAGAGTGTGCGTCCCGTCCGGCGCGTCCCACGGGATCTTGTCGATGTGCTTGCCCATCAACACCGTCGTGCACAGCAGCGCGTAGGGCAACGAGGCGACGACGATCGAGAACGGCAGATGCCCGGTGGCGGCGTAGTACGTGCCCCCGACCATCAGCGGGCCCCACACGACCAACACCGTCGCCTCGCCGAGGCCGTGCTTCTTCAGCCGGAGCGGCGGCGCCGTGTACGCGACCGAGAGCAGGAACCCGCCCAGGGCGAACGCGATCATCGGCCAGCCTCGGAACACGAACAGCACGACGAGGATCGCGAGGTCGGCGGCGTTGACGGCGACGGCGGCCGCCAGTAGCCCGCGGCGGCTGATCGTGCCGGACAGCACCGGATGCGGCGCGTAGAGAGCCCGGGGGTAGCTCTCGGTGTCGGCGCCGACCTCGAGGTCGAACAGGTCGTTCATGAGGTTGTTGGCCACGTGCGCGAGGACCAGCCCCAGCGCCGCGAGGGCGAACAACCCCCAGCGCACGTCCTCGTCGTGGAAGGCCGCGAGCAGTCCGGCGATGGCCGCGGCCGTGATCGTCATCGGGAGCACGGAGGCGCGCGTCAGCACGAGCCATCGGGACACGGGATCGACCCGTCCGGCCGGCGGATTGCTCGTCCGCAGGACGTGGCGCCAGTTCCGCAGGAGTCGGGAACGCGCGCCGGCGTCGGGCGGTGCGACCGGGTCGCTGATGTCCGTCACTCCTGTTCCTCCCTACTGCGTCGCAGCGTACCCGGACGTTCGGCGTTGCGTTCGGGCGCCTTCGCGCTGTGGCAAACTCCCCGGCGCACGACACGGCAGGGATGCACGAATGAAGGAGCAGGACTCATGAGCACGACACCGCCGGCACCACCGCCGCCCGGTCCCCCCTCTGCACCGCCGCCCGGTCCGCCGACGGGACCGCCGCCGGCACCACCGCCGAGCACCGCGCAACCCGCGCCCGCGCCCCCGAAGAAGCGCGGCGGCGGAGGCATTTGGCTCGTGCTCTTCATCGTCGCGGCGGTCCTCTTCGTGGGCGCGCTGGTCTTCGCCATCATCAGCTTCACCCAGAAAAACAGCGAGTCCGACGCCAAGGAGAAGGCCCAGAAGGAGCTGGCGTCGACGGAGGCGAGGCTCGGCACCTCGCAGCAGACTGGGCGAACGCTCGGCAGCTTGCTCACACGCGCTTCCTCTGCGGCCGACACGCTG
>DATFVT010000200.1:0-3331 GCA_035260105.1 Acidimicrobiia bacterium | reverse complement strand
GCCGAACGACAGCACCATCGGCGTGAGCGCGACGGCGAGGCCCGCCAGCGCGATGCGCGGCGATGCCATCCGTGACAGCGCGCGCACGGCGAACGCGACGAACAGGGCAGTGATCACGATCGTCGTGAGGCGCATGAGGTAGACGGCGCCCGCAGCACCGGGCGAGATCCGCGACACACCCCCCACGACGGCGTAATAGGCGGGCGGATGATGGCCGGCCTCGGTGATGACCTCCATCGTGCGCGATTCCGAGCCGGTGAACGTGTCGCACGATGCATCGCGGTTCGGATGCCTCGCGAAGCAGTTGAGATGACGGCCGGCATCCTCGTAGATGGCGGGCAGGCGGACGAACGTGTAGCCCTTCAGGAGCTTCGACCGCGGCGTCTTCCCGACGACTTCACCACGCGCGATGGATGCCGCCCGGACGACGTGCGCGGGCTCGTCGGCGTTCGCGAACAGCGGCGTCGCCAGCCCCCACAGCCCCGTCAGCGCGGCGACGAGCACGAACGTGACGACGAACTGTCCCCGGGGCGTTGAACGCAGCGACGCCACCATTGATCCGATCGAGGACATGACGACGGGTCAGGCGTCGCCGAGCGTGCGGCTGAGGTCGACCTCGCGCATCGTGGTCAGGGCGAAGACGGCGAGCTCGTCGTCCTGGAGGAAGCGCGTGCTGACGAAGTGCGTTCGCCCCCGCTGCTTCTCCCGCCGACTCTCGATGACGAAGCGCGGACCGGTGATCGGTTCGAAGTAGTCGACGCGCATGTTCGTCGTCGCCAACCACCGCATTGGCCGCGGGAGGGACCGGTCCTCGCCCGCTCGCACCGTGAACAACGCGACCATGTCGACGTACGTCGGGGTGAACCCGCCGAAGAGCTGCCCGCGCGGATTCTTCACGCGGTCGGGGAGTGTCGCCTCGACGCGCAGGTAGCCCGGCGCCTCCTCGAGGAGCTCCCATGCCCACGCCTCGAGGAAGTCACCGGCCGGGTGGCCCCGGCCGACGAGGCGACCGGGCGGCGGCGTGGCCCACGGGCGGCGCATCGGCTCGCTCCCGGACGCCTCGGACTGGCTCATCGGGGCGCCACGCTAACCGTCGACGGGAATTGCTCCTAGATCGCGCCCGCGCCGTCGTTCCCGCCGGGCGCGACGGTGGCGCCGGCCTCACGAGACGATCTTGATCGTCGCGCCTCGCAACATTTCGAACGCGCGCATCTCGCGCACGAAATCACTCGGCTAGAAGAGGAGCTTGTCGAACGGGTACCAGAGGCCGACCCAGGCGAGCACCCAACCGAGGATGTCGACGACCGCCGTCTGTGGGTCGTCGCTGTCGCCCGTGTGACAGGTGACCGCCGTGATCGCAAGGCCGGTGAGCTTCACCGGCAGGCCGATGCGCAACGCGCGCACATGGGTGAGGCGCGAAGAAGGCGTCGTCGGACCCGGTGGACACTCTCGGGACAGGAGCGCAGGCTTGACATCACGAAGAGGCATCAGGCTCCCGCCAACGGTCACTGGTGCCGGGCGAGCGAGGAGGAAGCTCATGCCTTCAATGCCCACGTACCACGTCAACAAAGGTTCACAGTTCGGATTCCTGGACAACACGCTCGGCGGCGCCAACTTCGACGCCGAGTACAACGGCGCGCTGAACAGGCTGCAGGGTACGGATGCGGCCGCGGCGCTCAACGCCGCGGCGAGCGCACGCATTGCGCCCAACCGGCTCACGCGAGACGACTTCGACCATTTCGTCCAGGACTGGCTCGGGGGAGGCTGGTGGCCACAGAACGCCGTGCCTGCGACGCTGCGCGCCGGCTTCACCAAGGCGATCGAGCACGCAAAGGCGAGACACCTGCCGATCGAGGTGCTCTGGGTGTGTGCGCAGGACCCGGATTTCGACGCGTACTACTGCGAGGGCCCGCGGCAGGTCACGGTGATCATCTTCACGCCCCGACCCCGCGGGCACACCGGCCTGCCGCTCAATCACAGCGAGAACATCTGGGTCGTGAAGCTCCGTGAGCCGAGCGACAACCAGTACCCGAGCTTGGAGACCGGGATCCCCGTGCCGACGGTGGTCGGCACTGTTCAGGTCGGAGCGACGACCCGGGACATCATTCAGCAGCAGCTGTTCTACGCCGCTTGACCTCTGCCTGAGCTCGAGAATCCGAGGTCGCTGGGGCGCGACAAGTGAACGCAACCCGGAGGAGGGCGCTGATGCGCGTCGGTCGCTTCGTCTCGACCCTCGGCCTCGTGTTCGCACCGATTCTGGCGATCGGTGTGTCTGACGCCGGAGCATGGAACCGGTCGGCGTATCACCCGAAGGTCGACCCGGCCGACTTCAACAGCGAGATCACAAACCCCTACTTCCCGCTCACTCCGGGGACCGCCTTCGTCTACGAGGGGACTTCTGAAGGACAAGCGGAGCTCAACCGCGTGAAAGTCACGTCCGAGACGAGGCACATTCTCGGCGTGGACTGTCTCATCGTGCACGACGTCGTCGAGCACACGGGAGTCGTGGTCGAGGACACCTTCGACTGGTACGCCCAGGACAAGGACGGCAACGTCTGGTACTTCGGGGAAGACACCCGCGAGCTCGACGCCCGCGGCCGGGTGAAGACCACCGAGGGTTCCTGGGAGGCCGGCCAGCACGGAGCTGAGCCGGGGATCGTCATGCCCGCGCACCCGACGGTGGGCAACTCGTACCGCCAGGAGTACCGAAAGGGAGTCGCCGAGGACCGTGGCCGCATCATCCAGGTCGGCGAGACACGTACCACTCCCACGGGCACCTACGACAACGTCGTCGTCGTAGCCGAACGCACCAGGCTCGAGCCCAAGATCCTCGAGCACAAGGAGTACGCGCCCGGCATCGGGCTGATCACCGAGAACGTCGTGAAGGGCGCCGTCGAGGCGTCGCACCTCGCTCGCATCGAACGCGCCTGAACCGCACACGGACCGGCGGGAGTGACCAGCGTGTCGCTACGCGAGCATCCCGGTCTCCGTCCACCTCTGGAACAGCCCCACCTGGTCCTGCGGCCACTGGCCGTCACATGGCATCGACCCGTCGCGCAGGCGATCGAGGATCGCCGAGGCGTGCTCCTTCACGTCGTCGTACGACGAGAGATCGAAGGCCCAAGCCATGGACTCGTGGTCTACTGGGCGGAACAGCGGCTTGATGTCTTGCTCGAACCTCACCATTTCGTCAGCGGCGGACACCTCGAGACCTCCCTTCGACGACGCAACTCTCGGACAAGTCTTCCTCGGAGGAGCTCGGCACGCCGTGAACACCTCCGGCACGATGACGGGTTGGCACGATCTCGGTATCGTCGCTCGCATGAGCAAG
>DATFVT010000199.1:0-6184 GCA_035260105.1 Acidimicrobiia bacterium | reverse complement strand
GCCCGCGTCCTCACCGACTCGGGAACCGCGTTCGTCATCACACCGAACCGCCCGGCGGATTTCGAGAACCCGTTCCACGTCTATCTCTTCGAGCCGCGCGAGCTCGAGAGCCTGCTCAAGCTGTTCTTCCGCGACGTGGAGGTGTGGGGCCTCGAGGGGTCCGAACAGCTCAAGGCCGACTTCGCCGCCCGCCGCGCCCGGGGCGAGAAGATCCTGAAGCTCGACGTGCTGCGGCTGCGGCACCGCATGCCGAAACAGTGGTACGTCTGGTCGTACGAACGCGCGCTCCCGCTCGTCTACCGCGCGCTCGGGAGCCAAGGGTCGGGCATCGGCTCCGGGCTCGACGACTCGCACTTCTTCATGACCCGCGAGATCGTCGAGACCACGCCCGGTCTCTTCGCCGTCGCCCGCACGCCCCGCCGCTGACCCCCGCCCGATTTCGGGCTTCCGGGGCTCTCGACACTCTTTCAGCGGGATTGCCCTACACTGTGCCGCTCGTCACGGCGGGGTCGGGGGAACCGTGGAAGGGCAAGCCGGGATCCGATACCAACCGGCGCTCGACGGTGTGCGTGCGTTCGCGGTGGCGGCCGTCATCGCCTACCACTTCGGCGCCGGGTGGGCGACAGGCGGCTTCCTCGGCGTCGACGCGTTCTTCGTCCTGTCGGGCTACCTGATCACGACGCTGCTGCTCGCGGAGCTCAGGCGCGGCAGCCACATCAGCCTGCCGTCGTTCTGGGCCCGCCGGGCGCGCCGGTTGCTGCCCGCCCTGCTCGTAGTGCTCGCGGCGGTCGCCCTGTACGCCGCGGTGCTCGCGCCCGCGTCGCAACTCGGCAGTCTGCGCGGCGACGGCTTCGCGAGCTTGTTCTACTTCGCCAACTGGCACTTCGTTCTCAGCGGTCAGTCGTACTTCGACCTCTTCTCGCTGCCGTCGCCGATGCGCCACCTGTGGTCGCTGGCGATCGAGGAGCAGTTCTACCTGGTCTGGCCGCTGATCGTGCTCGTGTGCCTGCGCGTCGGCCACGGCTCGCGCAAGGTGCTCGCCGGCGTCTGCGTCGCCGGGATCGCCACATCCGTGGCGATCATGGCGATGCTCTACGAGCCGGGCGACCCCTCCCGGGCGTACTACGGCACCGACGCGCGCGCTCACACACTCCTCGTCGGCGCGGTGCTCGCGCTCGTGCTCTTGCGGCGGCGACCCGAACGTCGGGGCAGCGTCCTTGCGCTCCACACGGCCGGGCTCGTCGCGGCCGGCGCCTGTCTCGCGGCCTTGGTCACGGTAAGCGACCAGGGGTCGGGGCTGTACCACGGAGGGTCGCTCCTCTTCGCGGTCGCGGTCGCCGTCGTCATCGCGTCGGCGGTGCAGCCCACCCGACGCTCCGTCTGGTCGCCGTTGCGCGCGGTGCTGTCGCTCGGCGTCCTGCGCTGGATCGGGCTCATCTCGTACGGGTTGTACCTCTGGCACTGGCCCGCCACGGTCGTGCTCACCGAGACGCGCACCGGCCTGTCGGGAGCGGCACTCGCCGGTGTCCGGCTGGCGGTCACCGTTCTCGCCGCCACCCTGTCCTTCTACCTGGTGGAGCAGCCGATCCGGCGGGGCGCGCTGCGCGGCCGGCGGGGACGCGTTGCCGTCCCGACGGCGTTCGCGACGGTCGGGGCGATCATCGTGGTGGCGACGGTCGGCGCGACCGCGACACCACTGCAGAGCGTCCAGATCGGCCAGCGGATCCCGTCGAAACCGATGCCGGTCGACGCGACCGCTCAGCGCGGCGTCGATGCGGCCACCAGCCCCTCGGCGCCCCGGGTCCTGCTCGTGGGCGACTCCATCCCCTACACGCTGCTCCCGGGCCTCGAACCGGCGGCGGCGCGGCGCGGCGTCCCCCTGGACACGGCCCTCGTCGCCGGGTGCGGCGTCGTCAGCGGCGTCGCCACGTACTTCGACGGCAAGGTCCCGGCCCAGGCACCCGGGTGCGACAAGATCGTCACCCAGTACGAGAACGAGAAGCTGACGGCCGACCGGCCCGACATCGTCGTGTGGATGAGCATGTGGGAGGTCAACGACCGGATCGTGAACGGTGAGCTCGTGAAGTTCGGCACCGACGCGTGGGACACGATGATGCTGGCCAAGATCGACGAGGCGGTTTCGCGGCTCACGTCGACGGGAGCGCACCTGGTCATCACGACGGTGGCCTCGAGGGCATCGAGTGACTATGCACCCTCCAACCCGTCGGAAGACGCGCGCTACGTGCACCTCAACGCCCTGTACCGGCACTACGGGAGGATGCACCCCGGCTCCGTGTCGATCCTCGACTTCGCCGCATCGGTGTGTCCCGGCGGTCCTCCGTGCGCCAGGGACGTCGACGGCATCGAGATCCGGCCGCTCGACGGCACGCACTTCACGCCGAAGACTGCTCGTTGGGCCGCGACACGACTGCTCGACCCCGTGCTCGAGTGTCGACCTCTGGCCACCGGATGGCAGTGCCCCGAGAGAACATCGGACGCATCCGAAGGCCGCTCGGCTCGCAAGTAGCATCGCCCGACCATGAGCGAGACGGCGGGCGGCCTCGAGAGCCCGGCTCAGGCCCCGGGTGAGCGGGTCAAGTTTCCCTGCTTCGACGGGTTCCGCGCGCTGGCGGCGCTCAGCGTCCTCGTCACGCACGTCGCGTACCTGAGCGGCTTCGACATCCACTCGGGATTCGGCGCGTTCACGGCTCGCATGGACGTCGGTGTCGCCGTCTTCTTCATGATCTCGGGCTTCCTGCTGTATCGGCCGTTCGTCGCCGCCCGCCTCGCCGAGCGCCACGGCCCTCAACCACTCCCGTACTTCTGGCGGCGCGCCCTGCGCATCTTCCCCGCGTACTGGGTGGCTCTCACGATCACCGTGTTCGTGTTGCACGTCCCGAAGAACCTGCCCTCGGCGCGAGACCTCTTCCTCGACTACGGGCTCCTCCATCCCTACAGCGTGAACAACTTCTTCGGGCCCATCCTGTCGTCGTACACGCTGACGACGGAGATCTCCTTCTACGTCTTCCTCCCGGTGTGGGCCTTCCTCCTCGCCCGCTCGACAGCCGATCCCAGCCGGCAGGTTCGTCGCGAGCTGATCTTCCTCGGCGCGTTGTTCGTCGTCGGGGTCGCCTACCGCGCCGCGGTCACCGCAACCGACTTCGACGCCCTTAGAACCGCCCAGCTCCAGAACATCCTGCCGGGCTGGCTGGATGTGTTCGCGGTGGGAATGGCCCTCGCCGTCGTCAGCGCGTGGATCGCGGAGCGGCGCCTCGACGCGCCGGCCGGCCTCGCACGGAAGCGGGCACCGCTCGTGTGCTGGGGGCTGGCACTGGCCGCCTTCATCACCATCTCCGTGTGGATCGGGAAGCCGCCTCGAGGCCTGGTGACCTACACCTTCTCGGAGGACATGGGCATCCACTACTTCTATCTTGCGGTCGCCGCGTTCTTCCTGTTGCCCGGGATCTTCGGGCCGCAGAAGGAAGGAGCGGTCCGCCGCGTGCTCCGGCATCCGGCGGTGGTGTTCCTCGGCCTCGTCTCCTACGGCATGTACCTCTGGAACGAGACCCTGATGGAGAAGTACATCGAGTGGACGAACAGCACGCCGTTCAACACGTCGTTCCTCACGATGCTGCTCATCGTCTTCGTCGTCACCACGATCGTCGCGACGCTCAGCTATCTACTCGTCGAGAGGCCCGTCCTCTCGCTCAAGGGCCGGGTCCCCGGCCGTCGGCCCGCACGAACGGCGGCAACGTGAACGCCCGCAAGGACCGACGGTCCCGCGCCGGCGGGCGGCTTCGCGTCGGTCGGAAGGCGTCGATGTGGATCACCGACGTGCTCGACCGGTACCTGCCGCCCTCGGTGCGCGACTCGCGGCTGTTCTCGAACCTGGCGAGGCGCATGTACAACGGCCTCGCGATCGACATCGTCGAGTTGAAGGACAAGGCCTTCTACCTGACCCGGGCCGAGTTCGCCGAGTTCTACCAGAAGCTGCATTCCCGGTTCGACCAGGGCATCACCGACCTCACGCCCGAGTCGCTCGACGCCGTCTTGGATGCCGTACGGGGCAAGCGCGTCCTCGACGTCGCGTGCGGGCTCGGCTACGTCTGCGAGCGGCTCGCCCCCGACCACGAGGTTGTCGGCTGCGACGTCGCCGTGCAGGCCGGCCGGCGCGGGACGCACTCCAACGTGCGCTGGTGCGACGGGAACGTCGAGGAGCTGCCGTTCCGTGATCGCGCGTTCGACACGGTCGTCTCCACCCACACCCTCGAACACGTGCAGCGCTTCGGAGTCGCTCTCAACGAGCTCCGGCGCGTCGCGCGAGAGCGGATCGTGGTCGTCGTGCCCCATCAGCGGCCATACCGCACCACCTTCAACCCCCACATCCACTTCTTCCCGTACCGCTTCTCTCTCTTGGCGTGGACCGGCACCGAGCGTCCCCACACGTTGGATCTCGTCGGCGGCGATTGGCTCTACGTCGAAGACGTAGTCCCGGAGGTCACGCGGCGCTCGCCGTAGCATGGGTGCTCGGTGAAGCGGACGCTGGTCATCATCCCCGCGCTCAACGAGGAGGAGAGCCTCCCCGCGACGTTGAAGGAGCTGCGGGAGGTGGTCGACGACGTCGACGTGGTCGTGATCGACGACGGCTCGACCGACGCCACGGCCGAGGTCGCCCGGCGCGCTGGTGCGGTTTCGGCGCGGTTGCCGTTCACGCTCGGCGTCGGCGGCGCGGTCCGCGTCGGCCTGAACTATGCGCACCGCCACGGCTACTACCGCGCCGTCGTCATCGACGCGGACGGGCAGCACGACCCCGCCGGGATCACCGCGCTCCTCGACGCGCTGGACCGCGGCGCCGACATGGCCGTCGGGAGCCGCTTCGCGGCCGGCGACGACGACTATCCGGTCGGCCGGACCCGGCGCCAGGCCATGCGGTTGCTCGGCGCGATCGTCCGAGCCCTCACCGGTCAGCGCTATTCCGACGTCACCTCGGGCTTTCGCGCGTTCGACCGACCGGTGATCGAGCTGCTGGCCCGCGAGTACCCGGTCGAATACCTCGCGGACACCGTCGAGGCGCTCCTGATCGTCCGCTACGCCGGCTTCCGCGTCGACGAGGTGCCGATCCACATGCGCCCCCGGGCCGCCGGCGTCCCCTCGACGCGCCGGTTCCGGCTCGTCGTCAACTACCTGCGATTGCTCATCGGGATCCTCGGCTCGGCCTCCCGCCGGGCCCGACTCCGAAAGGACGAAGCATGACAGACCTGCCGAGAGGGTCGCTCAGTGGCGAAGCCCACATCTTGATCATCGTGGCCACGGCGATCATCGCCTTGTTCATCTTCCGGCTCGTGCGCGCGCGTCAGCTCCGCAGCAAGTACGCGCTGCTCTGGTTGGTGATCGGGCTGCTGCTGCTACCGCTGGCCGCGGTGCCGGGCGCGCTCAACACGGTCTCCGAATGGCTCGGCGTGCTGTACTCGCCGGCCATCTTCCTGCTGTTCGCGGTCGGGTTCCTCTTCCTCGTCGTCGTGCACTACTCGTGGGAGCTGTCGAGACTCGAGAACCGCACTCGCACGCTCGCCGAGGAGCTCGCCCTGCTGCGCACCCGGCTCGACGACACAGCACCCGCCCGGAGCGCCGACCCCGACACCGACTAACGGGGGACGGCCGCGGTGGGCGCGCCGGCGACGGACGGCACCGCCGCCTCCTCGGTTGCCGGTACCGGGCTCGGCGCCCGCTTGGTCAGGCCGCGCAGCGCGAGCACTGCGATCGCATAGGCAACGATGGCGAGGAACAACACCGTCCTGAAGCCGAACGTCATGGCCAGGATCGTCGTCAACACGGCTCCCACCACCGAGGCGAACCCGTTCACGGCCCATCCCCATGCGACGTACTCACGCGGGTACTTCGTGAGCCCGGCGACGGCGGTCAGCCCGAGCGGCATGAAGTACCCGAGACAGACACCGAGCGGCGCGAGCACGACGAAAGCGAGCAGGATCCGCCCGCCCAGCGGCCAGGCAAGGAACGCGTCGGTCAGTGGCGGCAGGGCGAACTGGTAGAAGAGCGTCAGCACCACGAGCGCGCCGAGGAGCACCGGCGTGACGCGCCCGGGGCGGTGCGCCGTCCGCGAGCTGAGGAACGCGCCCACGCCGGTGAAGATGAGGATCGAGGCGAGCGTCACCGTCAGCGAGTA
>DATFVT010000198.1:0-2910 GCA_035260105.1 Acidimicrobiia bacterium | reverse complement strand
ATCATCGAGGCCGGCGGCTACATCGACGCGCCGACGGGCAGCGCACCCGACGCCAACCTCATCCTGGTGCCGAAGGAGGCCGCCGACGGCTCGATGGACGCCGCCGCCTGCATCGGCTGCGGCGCGTGCGTGGCGGCGTGCCCCAACGGCGCCGCCCAGCTGTTCACGGCGGCGAAGGTGTCGCACCTCGGGCTGCTGCCTCAGGGCCAGCCCGAGCGCTACCGCCGGGTCGTCGACATGGTCGACACGATGGAGGAGCTCTTCGGCAGCTGCACCAACCACGGCGAGTGCGAGGCGGCGTGCCCGAAGGAGATCAGCATCGACTTCATCGCCCTGCTGAACCGCGACTACATCAAGGCGCAGTTCAAGAACCGCAAGCTGGCGGGGCAACGCGCCTGACGATCATGCGGTCAGTCGCTCGGCGACGCCGCGGAAGTCGTCGACGAGGTCCTGGTACTCGACTTCGCGGCGGTCGTCGTCGGTGCGCAGGATCGAGGACGGGTGGACGGTCGCCGTGCCGACCACGCCGTCCACGAGGTCGAAGAAGTCGCCGCGCTGCTTGCTGACGCGGAACTTCGAGCCAAAGACGGCCTGGGCGGCGGTGGCCCCGAGGCAGCACAGCACCTTCGGCTTCACGATCGCGAGCTCCTGGGTCCACCACTGCCGGCACGCCGCGATCTCCTTGGCGTTCGGCTTCTGATGGAGCCGCACCTTGCCCTGCGGCTTCCACTTGAAGTGCTTCACCGCGTTCGTGATGTACACGTTGTCGCGATCGATCTCGGCCTCGACGAGCGCCCGGTCGAGGAGCTTGCCCGCCGGCCCGACGAACGGATGGCCGCTCTTGTCCTCCTGGTCGCCGGGGACCTCGCCCATAAGCACGAGATCGGCGTCCTCGGGCCCTTCGCCGAAGACCGTCTGGGTGCCGAGCTTGTACAGGTCGCACGCCTGACACGTGGCCGCCTCGGACCGCAGGTCGTCGATCGACTGGCCGCCGGCGCTGAGGATCTCGGGCAGGGTCGGCTGGGCCGGCGTCGACCTCTTCGCCACCCTGCCCCCGTACCCCGACTTGCGCGGCGGCATGCGCGGCTCCCCAGTCGCGTTACGCGGCCGCCGCTGGGGGGAAGCGGATGTACTCGTCGATGATCATGAGTGCGAGCTCACGCGGCGGCGGCGCGTCCCCGGTGACGCGGCCTCGCGTCCGCAGGTCGTCGACGAACGTCGCCAGTGTCGCGTCGAGCGACAGGTCGTCGGAGTGTGCGCGCCACGAGTCGCGCTCGGTCTCGTCGGCGAAGCAGTACGCCTTCCAGGAGATGGAGAAGCGGAGCTCGTTCCAGGGATACTCGGCGACGACCAGCTCGCCGTCCCGGACCGACCAGCGTCCGTCGCCGTCGAAGGTGAGCTTCATGCCCGGCTTCAGCGCCGGCAGGTCGGTGGCCTCGCCCGACGCGACCCGGTCGACGCCGTGGAACACGCTGTCGGTGTCGACGAGCAGCGCGGTGTTGTAGGCGACCTTGTGGTACACGGGCGGGCCGTCGGCGCCGTCGGGATAGAACGCGAACTCGCCGCCGTCGCAATCGTGGAACCACGCCACCCCGGTCGCGATCGGCATACGCCAGTCCTCGAACAGCTCCGAGTGACGCATGGCGACGAGGAGCCACTGCGGGTGCAGCTTGCGGTTCACGCCCCGGAACTCCGGCACGTCGGTGTGCAGCGCCAGCTCCTGCCCCGGGACCATCAAGTTGGCGAACACGATGGCGGGCTCGATGACGCGGCGGCAATGGATGTGCCGCGCCGCCTCGACGAACCCTTCGTGGAAGAGGAACGGCTCGACCCCCTCGATCAGGGCGTTCGTGCCGTAGGCGTACTCCTCGCGGAAGTAGTTGGTGCGGGCGGCGAGCACGGAGACGGGCTCCCCGCCTCCGTGCATGCCGCCCGCTTTCAGGTAGTTGAGGACGGCGTCGTGCCGCTGGGTCAGGCCCTCCCCGATCTCGGGGCCACCCTCGTTCTCCGCCGAGTACATGCCGTAGCGCCCGAACCGCTCGCAGAGCCGCACCATCCCGTCGGCGTCGGCCTCCGAGAACAGCGGGTCGAACAGGACGTACTCGTGGAGGGCCATCCCGCGACGCTAGCCGTCAGTCCTGTTCGACGCGCTCGAGGTCGAGGTTGTAGAAGGTCGGCGGCCCGTCGGCGAGCTTCTGCATCGCCTCCGCCACGGCGGCGGTCTCGGGCAGGTCGTTGTTCTTCATCGCCGCTTCGTACGACGGGAACTCGACGATCGTCACGTACTGACCCGGGTTGTCGCGGTCCTTGCACGTCATCGCCCGCGACGTCGTGCGCTTGCCTTCCGTCTCGGCGCGGAACTTGTCGATGACCTTCATCATCTCGTCGAACTTGGACGTCTTGTATGCGATGACCTGGACGAAGCCTGCCATGTGTATCTCTCTCTCGATTGGGGGTGGTGGTCGCCGCCAGTATGGGGACCGGTCACCCCACGGCGTCAAGGGCGTGGCGCAGGTCGGCCACGAGATCCTCGATGTTCTCGATGCCGACCGAGAGCCGGACGAGCGCGGGATCGACCGCGAGGGGTGAGCCGGCCGCCGAGGCGTGCGTCATCTCCGCCGGGTGCTCGATGAGCGACTCGACCGCGCCGAGCGACTCGGCCAGGGTGAACAGACGCGTCGAGCCCACGAGCTTGACCGCCGCCTCCTCGCCGCCGGCGACGGAGAACGACACCATGCCGCCGTAGTCGAGCATCTGCCGACGCGCCACGTCGTGGCCGGGATGGCCGGGCAGCCCCGGGTACAGCACGCGTGCGGCGGCGGGATGCTCGGAGAGGAGGGCCGCGATGGCGCGGGCGTTGGCGCAGTGGCGGTCCATGCGCACCGCGAGCGTCTTGATGCCGCGCAGCAC
>DATFVT010000197.1:0-3886 GCA_035260105.1 Acidimicrobiia bacterium | reverse complement strand
ACGTTGTGGCCGGTCACCCGGGCGACGATCGCCGCCGTCGGGAACGAGCCGAGCAGGTAGGCGAGGGGGAGGAGGAGCAGGACACCCGGCACTCCGGTAGGATTAGCAGTCGAACACCGAGAGTGCCAACGGCGTCCGCCGCGGGCACGGAAGACGAGGGCCCGGCGATGCCGACCTACCAGTACCGCTGCGCGAAGTGCGGGGAGCAGTTCGAGCTCTGGCAGTCCATCCACGACGACGCCCTGAAGAGGCACCCCGGCTGCGGTGGAGAGGTCACGAAGGTGATGGCGCCGGCGGGCATCGTCCTCAAGGGCTCCGGCTTCTACCGCACCGACAGCCGGGCGGCGGGTCGCAAGGGCGGGTCCCGGGACAAGGAGCCGGCCAAGGACGGCGCCGGGAGCAACGGCTCCGGCTCCGAGACGGCGTCGAAGGACTCGACGAGCGACAAGGCGAACAAGCCCAAGGACACGAAGTCCAAGGACGCCAAGCCGAACACGAGCGGCGGCTCGAAGAGCGGCACCTCATCGAGTTAGCCCGGCAACCTCCCCGCGCACCTCCCCCTTCCGTGGCGCGCGCCGGCGCGCCGTCTCTCGAGAAGGGGACACGCCATGTCTCGCCGTTCACCGCGCGCCGCCATCCTTTGGCTCGGCGCCATCGTCGTCGCGATCGCGACTGCCGCGCTCGTGGCCACCGACCTCGCCGCACTCCACCGGCGCGCCCATTCGCTCGGCGCGCCTCGCCCGGTGGCCGTGGCGGCGCGTGACCTGCCACTCGGGACCACGATCAGGCGCGGCGATATCACCATGCGTTCCGTGCACCGGTCCCAGCTGCCGGCCGGTGCACTCTCGCCCGATGCCGCCGAACGGCGCGTGGTCGCCGTGCCGGTCGTGCGGGGCGCCTTCGTGGTCGGCGGCAACGTCGCGCCGCGCGGGCGCCGCGGCCTCGACGGCGCGATCCCGCCCGGCATGCGGGCGCTGAGGGTCGTCGCGCGCGACGCGCTGCACCCACCGGTCGGCAGCTCGGTCGACGTGCTCGTGACGTTCGAGTCCCGCGACGGCGCCGCTCGAGAAGGCGCGCCGACGGTGATCGCCGCGCGCGGGGTCCTCGTGCTCGGCACCGACGACGCGCCGGCTGCGGTCGAGGCCGGCGGGGGCGCCCGCGGCGACGGCGGCCGGGACGGCGGCGTCGGCGTGACCCTCCTCGTCGACGAGCACGACGCTCCCCGTCTCGCGTTCGCCGCCGCGGCGGGGATCGTCACGCTGGCGCTCGCACCGCCCGAGGACGCTGCCCCGATGGCCAGGCGCTGACCGGCGACACCTAGGCTCTCCCGCCGTGCCGATCCTCCACGCCATCGTGCTGGGGCTCGTGCAGGGCCTCTCCGAATTCCTCCCCATCTCGTCGAGCGGCCACCTCATCCTCGTGCCGGAGCTGTTCCGGTGGACCGAGCTGACCGACCACCCGAGCCTCAACAAGACCTTCGACGTCGCGTTGCACGTCGGCACGTTCGTCGGGGCGGCGTGGTACTTCCGCCACGACCTCGCCCGCTACATCTCCGCGGCGTGGCGGTCGCTGTGGCGGCGCTCGATCCGATCCGTCGACGAGCGCATGGCCTGGCTCCTCCTGATCTCGGCCATCCCGGGCGCGATCGTCGGCGCCGCGTTGGAGAGCTTCATCGAGGACCACCTGGGCCAGCCGGTGCTCATCGGGGTGATGTTCATCGTGTTCGCGGTCGTGCTGTATCTCGCCGACCGCCTGCCCCAGGTCCGGCACCAGGACGAATTCCGGCTGCGCGACGCGCTGTTGATGGGCGGCGCGCAGGCGGTGGCGTTGCAGCCGGGCGTGTCGCGGTCGGGCATCACGATCTCGATGGGCCGGTGGCTGCGCTTCGACCGGACGGCGGCGACGCGCCTGTCGTTCCTCATGAGCTTGCCCATCATCGCCGGGGCGGGGTTGTTCAAGGGCCTCGAAGTCGTGCGCGACGGCGGCATCCCCGACAAGTACGTCGCACCGTTCCTCTGGGGCATGCTCGCCGCCGCGGTGAGCGCGTTCGTCGTGATCGCGTTGCTGCTCAAGTTCCTGCAGCGGCACTCGTTCACGCCGTTCGTGATCTACCGCATCCTGGTCGGGATCGCCGTCATCGTCGTGTTCGGCTCCGGCTTGCGGTAGGTCGTCGGTAACCTGCCTCCGTGGACGCGCCCGTCGAAGCGGTGATCTGGGACTACGGGGGCGTCATCTCGAGCCCGCTGTTCCGCGGCATCGGCGGTTTCGAAGCCGACATGGGCTATCCGCCCGGCTCGATCCTCGAGTTGATCTTCGGCGAGACCGCCTACATCGGCGCCGAAGGCAACCCGCGCGGTGGCGACCCCGTCGACGGCGCCGTCCCCGAGAGCGCGTCCGCGGTGACGCACGACTGGCACCGGCTCGAGACGGGCGAGATCGGCTTCGAGGAGTACATGGCCGGTGTCATGGAACGGGCGCCGCAGGTGCTGGGACGCTCCCTCGACATCGACGCCTACCAGCAGTTCACGCGCGACATGCCCCTCGGGATCCACTGGCCCGTCGTGCACCGGATCCGACGCCTGCGGGACGACGGCGTGAAGGTTGCCCTCCTCACGAACAACGTGAAGGAGTTCGGTTCGGCATGGCGGTCGACGTTTCCTGTTGACGAGCTCTTCGAGGTCGTCGTCGACTCGAGCGAGGTCGGCATGCGCAAGCCCGACCCGCGCATCTACCGCCTGACGTGCGAACGGCTCGGTGTGTCCCCGGCAGCCAGCGTGTTCGTCGACGACAACCGCGACAACGTCGACGCTGCACGCGCCATCGGGATCGAGGCGGTCCACTTCGGCGACGAGCCGCTCGGCCCGCTCACCGAGCTGGACGCCATCCTCGAGCGCCGCGGCATGCGCGCCGCGTAAGGGGTCGCCTAGTCACCGCTCATCGTCATCTGGCTCACGAGCAGGGTCAGGCCGGCGCCGCCGCCCGGGAGCCAGGTGAGGTCGGAGCCGATCTCACCCACGTCGAGCAGGATGCGCTGCAGCGTCGAGGCAATTGTCACCTCGCGCACCGGCTCCGCGAGCCCGCCGTCCCGGACCATGAGGCCCTCGGCGCCGACCGAGAAGTCCCCGCTGACGGGATTGGTCCCCGAGTGCAACCCGCTCACAGATTGCACGTACAGGGCGCTCGGCACCGAGGCGTAGATCTCCTCCGGCCCACGCGTCCCCGGCTCCAGGTACAGGGCACGGGCGCCGACGCCGGGGGTCGACTTGAACCCGCCCCGCACGGCCGACCCGGTCGTCGCCGCCCCCGACCGCCGGCCCGTGTACGTGTTGTGCAGGTAGCCGTGCAGCACGCCTCCGGCGATCAGATCGACGGGGCGGGTCGGGACGCCCTCGGAGTCGTGGCCGGCGGCGCCGAGCGCGTCGGGACGCGTCGGGTCGTCGCGCAGCGTGACCGTCGGCGCGGCGACCTGCTCGAGCTCGCGCCCGACGAACATCGACCGGTTCTTCAGGACGGCTTCGCCGCCCAGCGCCGACCCGAGGATCGCCAGAAGAGAACGCGTCACGAGCGGGTCGAGGATGACCGGCAACCGCTGCGTGCGCGGCTTCGACGCCCCGAGCAGACGCACGGCGCGATCGGCGGCTGTGGTCGCGGCCTCGTTGGCGTCGAGGTCGTCGAACGCCCGGCCGGCAGAGAACCCGTAGCCGGTCTGCGTCTCGTCGCCGTCACCCGCCATCGCGAACGACGAGCACGAGCACATCGTGCGCCGGCTCGCCGACGTCACTCCGAGCGAGCTCGCCACCGCCGCCTCGACGGCCGCGTCCCCGTACCCGGCGGTCTCGACACCGCGCACTCGCGCGTCTGCGCGGCGGGTCGCGCGCTCAACCGC
>DATFVT010000196.1:0-4434 GCA_035260105.1 Acidimicrobiia bacterium | reverse complement strand
TCGTCGGTGGCGGCGACGACGAGGTCGGCGCAGTTGACGATCTCACCCTCGACACGCGCCCTGGTCTCAGGATCGTCCCCGACGCCCGCTTCCGCCTTCACGCGATCGAGGGTGTGGAACGTGGCGACCAGGGGCAGATCGAGGGCGTGCTTGAGACGGTGGCCGACCGCGCCCGAGATCCAGTAGTTCGCGTGCAACACGTCCGGCGGATCGTCCTCGGCGGCGAAGAACGCCAGGGCGGCATCCACGAACGGCTCGATCAGCTCCGGGAGCGTCTGCTTGGAGATCGGAGCGACGGCGCCGGCGGCGAGGTGCACCACCCGAAACCCGCGCTCGACCTCGACCACCGGCGGCTGTTCGGCGTGCTCGGCGCGGGTGAGCACGTCGCAGCGCACGCCGGCGCGGGCGAGGTTCGACGCCAAGGACCGCACGTAGACGTTCATGCCGCCGCCGTCGCCCGCCCCCGGTTGCGCGAGGGGCGACGTGTGGACGCTGATCATGGCGACGCGCTGGGACGACATCGACTGGAGAGCCTACCGGTGAGGGGATCGCGCTCCGTTCAACCGGAATCCGCGCTCGACGCCTCGCCGCCGTCGACGCTCTCACGTTGGAACGAACGGTAGATCTCGACCAGCGCCTGCTTCTGCCCCTCCGTGAGCGTGCGGTCGCGCATGATGTCCTCGACGAGATCGGCGTCGGTGTCGCGCTCTTCGAGGATGCCGGCGCGCACGTACAGCGTCTCCGACGAGATGCGCAGGGCGCGGGCGATCGCCTGGAGGATCTCGGCGCTCGGCTTGCGCAACCCGCGTTCGATCTGGCTGAGGTACGGGTTCGAGATCCCGGCCAGCTCGCTCAGCTTGCGCAGTGAGAGCCGTGCTGTGCGGCGCTGATCGCGGATGAACTCACCGAGATCGCGCAGCCTCGACTCGAGGTCGGGCGTCATTCGCCCGGCGCGCTCACGCCTGGCCGACCTTGTGCCGGGCGGGCAGCGCGGCGTCGATGCGACCGAAGCTCGTCGTCGTCCAGGTTCGGCGGCGTGGCGAGCGTGTCGTCGGTGATGAGGTGCTCGCGCCCTCGCCGCCACTGGATGTCCATCGACGGCGCAAGACCGCGGTCCAGACGGCTCTTCTCGACCGGTGCGCGCGGTCCTTCGTGGGCGAGGTAGCTCGGCTCGAGCACCGTGTCCATGCGACGTCGGTGCTCGCTCATGGCGGCAACCGTACCAGCGCGCTACTGACAGATCTTTACAATCGTCGCGTACGGGTTGGTCGGCGGCGCGGTTCGCCCGCCCGGGCGGATCTCGAAGTGGGTGTGCGGCGCGCCGGCGTTTCCGGTCATGCCGAGCTTGGCGACCACCTCGCCCTGCGCCACGCGGCGGGGAGGGCCGACGTACTCGGACAGGTGGTAGTAGATGTACGTGACGCCGTTGTCCCCCTCGAGGTAGGCGCCGTTGCCGCCGGAGCCACCGGGACCGTAGGTGATGTTGCCGTTCACGACGGCCAGGTTGGGCGTGCCCATCGGGGCGAACATGTCGTTGCCCTGGTGCGTGTGCCCCGTGCGGGGCTGTCCGAAGTCGTTGCTGAACGACGCTCCCGGGACGGGGCAGACGAGGCCGTCGACGACCGGGGCGCCGAGGCCTTCGGCGGCCCGCCTCGCCTGGAGCGTGCGGTACGCCAGGTCGGCGGCCGTGACCTTCTCGTCCAGAACGTTGCGTTCGTCTGCCAGCCGTTGCCGGTAGCCGTTGTAGTCCTTGGAGTCTTCGGCATGCCGATCGCGTTGAACCGCCAACTGCGTGTTCAGCGCGGCCATCTCCGCGACCGCCGCGTTGTCGGCCTGGTTCGCGCGGTCGAGCAGCACGGCCGAGCGCGCGCTCTCGGCGGGGTTCGTCGAGCCGAAGACGAGGTCGCGGTCCGTCGCCTGGTTCTTGTACGCCAGGATGGCGCGGCGCTCGGCGATACCACGGAGCTCCTCGCGGCGCGCCTCTCCCTGGGCGATCTTCTGCTCGAGCTCCGCGATCTTGTTGCCGAGGTCCTCGAACGAGGACTGGGCGTTCGTGTAGCGCTCGGCGGCATCGTTGGCGTCATGCCGGGCCGCGTCGGCGCGCTGCTTCAAGTCGTTCAGCTCGGTCTCGGGGTCGGGTCCGAGCTGCGCGGCTGCCGGTGATGTCGCGAGCGGGACCGCCGCGGTCGTCAGGACGCCGAGCGCGAAAAGAACGCGACAAACCGCCCACTTTCGGCCCACTCGCATCGGGCCCGGACGCTAGTCAGCCCCGACCGCCGCCGGCAACGGGGCCCTGCTGACCAGGACGTTTTCGGAATCCCAAGCGCGGGAAGGACGTTTGGAGTTCGTAGCGAGAAAATGAGCGGGCCCGCTGTTGCGCCCAGACCCCAGGGAGGACCGATGCCCGAGTACACGCTGCCCGATCTGCCCTACGACTACGCGGCGCTCGAGCCGCACTACTCCTCGCAGATCCTCGAGCTCCACCACGACAAGCACCACGCGACGTACGTCAAGGGCGCCAACACCGCGCTCGAGAAGCTCGCCGCCGCTCGCGAGAACGAGGAGTTCGGGACGATCAATCAGCTCCAGAAGAACCTGGCGTTCAACCTGTCGGGGCACGTCCTGCACTCCCTCTTCTGGAACAACATGAGCCCGCACGGTGGCGACAAGCCCGACGGCGACCTCGCGGCGGCGATCGACGAGTCGTTCGGCACGTTCGAGGGTTTCCGCAACCAGCTCTCGGAGGCCTCGCTCAACGTGCAGGGCTCGGGCTGGGGTGCGCTCACGTGGGAGCCGGTCGCGCAGCGGCTCATCGTCGAGCAGGTCTACGACCACCAGAGCAACGTCGGCCAGGGGGCGCCACCGCTCCTCGTGCTCGACATGTGGGAGCACGCGTACTACCTGCAGTACAAGAACGTGAAGGCCGACTGGGTCGACGCGTTCTGGAACATCGTCAACTGGCCCGACGTCGCCGCCCGCTTCGAGAACGCCCGCGGGCTCAAGCTGCTCTAGCGGCTACGCCGAACGCTCGACCCGGAACAGCTCGACCGGCCCGTCGAACCCGTCGAGGCTCTGCGCGCCGGTCGTGTTGAACCGGAATCCGCGCGCATGCCGGGCGACGTCCGGAGATCCGAGCACGCACCCGGGATCGGCCAGCTTCACCGCCCGCGCCGCCAGGTTGACGACGGGCCCGAAGTAGTCCCCATCGCGGGTCAGGACGTCACCTGCCGCTACCGCGCCGCGCCCTTGCGGGAGCTGCGGGTCGGCACTCAACCGGGTGGTGATGTCGAGCGCGATCTCGCACGCGGTGGACGGCTCGGACGCGACGAACATCACCTCGTCGCCGATCAGCTTCACGAAGCGGCCGCCGCCGGTCAGGATCGCGTCGGACGCGAGCTCGTCGAATCTCGTGAGCAACGACCCGAGCTCGGACATCGACAGCCGCTGGGCGAGGGCCGTGGATCCGACGAGGTCCACGAACCCGACCGCGAGCGGCTGGGTCTCCTGCACCCCCATGACGAGCGGGCGCTGCGCGAGGTCGATGTGGCGACGAAGGAGCAGGTCGATCCCGCCGCCGCTCGCGCGCAGCAGCGCTCCTGCCTCGGCGTTCGCCCGCGCGAGCGCGATCCCCTCCGGGTCCTCGTCGAGTGACGGCGCCACCACGTTGACGACGAATGCTGAGACCATGGCGTCGGCGATCCGCGCGAGCGCCGCCCCGACGACGCGCGTCAGCTGGATCATCTGCTCGCGACCCAACAGCTCCATCCCGCCGTGCAACGCGCGCAGGGCATCGACGTCCTCCTCGTTGGCGACGAGCGCGTCGGGGTCGGGATCGGGGAAGCCGACGGCCCGATACACGCGCTGCGCGAGCTCCGCCGACACGCCGGCGCGCGCCGCCGCCTGGGCCATCGTCAGCGTGGGCCGTCCCCGGATGGCGAGCATCGCCGCGACCCCGGGAAGCTCGCCTTCCTCGGCCCGGGCCAGGTCCTCGACGGTCGCCCCCAGGCCGACGAGGTAGCGGATCAGCTCGAGCCGGGCCGCGGCGTGCTCGTCGTCCGGGTCGTACAAGCCGAGCCGCTGAAGCTCGTCCGGGTCGACCGGCTGCTCAGCCACCGCTCACGGGGGGGATGACCGCGACCTCGTCTCCGTCGTCGAGGCGCGTGTCGTCACCTTGCTCGGGCTCGTCTCCGTTCACCCACACCCGTGCCGTGGGGAGTACGGCGCGGAACGGCGCGCCGTAGACGGACTCCGCCGCTGCCAGCAGCTCGCCCAGCGTTGCGGCCTCGAAGGTGGCGTCGGCGCGCCCCGCCGCCTCGCGCGCCTGCGCGAACAGCCGCAGCCGGACGCTCAGATCGCGATCTCCGCCACGCCGTCCTTGATGACGGCGTCGCCGCTCGGGTTGGTGCTCTCGAACGCGTAGACGGTCGCGCCGTC
>DATFVT010000195.1:0-6948 GCA_035260105.1 Acidimicrobiia bacterium | reverse complement strand
GAGCCCTCGGGGTTTGGGTGCAAGTCCCGACCGGCGGTGACCGCAGGCAGCACGGCTGGCTGCGGGAGCCCGCGAGCCCACGGCAGCCGGCCGTGCGGTTGACCCGGTGCGAAGCCGGGGCCGACGGTGAGAGTCCGGATGGGAGAGGGCGTTCGGCGGCGCGCCGCGGGCGTGCCCGCCGCGCCGTCCCCGCGCCCGAGGTCTCGGCCGAGGTCCCGAGATCCGCGAGATCGAGGTGCACCGGTGAAGGGGACGGAGAGCGACCCGATGGCCCGGGCGGTGGCGCTGGGCGAGCACGGCCGCCGGTCCGCGTCCCCCAACCCCTGGGTCGGCTGCGTCGTCGTCGACGACCACGGGACGACGGTCGGTGAAGGGTGGCACCGGCGGCCCGGCACCCCGCACGCCGAGGCGGAGGCGCTGGCGGCGGCGGGGGAGCGGGCGCGCGGCGCGACCGCCTACGTGACGCTCGAGCCGTGCGCCCATTACGGCCGCACTCCTCCGTGCGCCGACGCGCTCGTCGCAGCCGGCGTCCGCCGTGTCGTGGTCGCAATGAAGGATCCCGACCCGCAGGTCGCCGGACGCGGTCTCGCCCGCCTGCGCGCCGCCGGTGTGGACGTCGAGCTCGGTCCGGGCGCGACGCACGCCCGCCGGTCGCTCGCGTCGTACCTCCACCACCGGCGCGCCGGCCGGGCGTTCTCCCTCGTGAAGACGGCCATGACGCTCGACGGCCGCGTCGCCGCCGCCGACGGGTCGTCACGCTGGATCACCGGGCCCGCCGCACGAGCCGACGCGCACCGTCTCCGCGCCGAGTCGCAAGCGGTCGTGATCGGTGCCGGCACCGCGCTCGCCGACCAACCATCACTCACCATCCGTGACGTCGACCCGCCCGCCGACCGGCAGCCGCTCCGCGTCCTGCTCGACGCCCGCGGGCGCGTGCCGGCGACGGGGCCGCTGTTCGACCCCGCCCTGGCGCCGACGCTCGTCCTCACGACGGACGCCGCGCCCGCGGGGTCGGTCGACGCCTGGCGGGCCGCAGGCGCCAAGGTCGAGACCGTGCCCGCCGGCGGGGGAGGCGTCGACCTGGCGGCGGCCCTCGAGCTCCTCGGACGTCACGACGTGCTGCAGGCCATGGTCGAGGGCGGCCCGACCCTGCACGGGGCCCTGCTCGGGGCAGGGTTGGTGGACCGGCTCGTCGCCTACGTGGCGCCGAAATTGCTGGGGCCGCGCGCGGTGCCCGCCTTCCCGCAGCCCGGTCCGGGCACCGTCGCCGACGCCGCCGCGTGGCGACTGGTGTCGGCCACGACGCTCGGCGACGACGTGCGCCTCGAGTACGAGCCGGGAGGCGACTGAGGTGTTCACGGGGATCATCGAGGAGCTCGGACGGGTCCGGGCCATCCACCGGCGCGAAGGCGGCGCGCGCCTCGAGATCGAAGCCGGGACCGTGCTCGAGGACGCCCGGGTCGGCGACTCGATCGCGGTGAACGGCTGCTGCCTCACCGTCGTCGAGCGCGGGGACGGGTGGTGGGCCGCCGACGCCGTCGTCGAGACCCTTGATCGCACCGCTCTCGGTGCTCTCGAACGGGACGAGCCGGTGAACCTCGAACGGCCGGTGCGACTGTCCGACCACCTGGGTGGCCATCTGGTGCAGGGGCACGTCGACGCCATCGGGCGCGTCGCGGGGCGGGCGCCCCTCGGCGACGGGTCGACGCGCTTCACGTTCGCGGCGCCGGCCGACGTGCTCCGCTACGTCGTCGAGAAGGGGTCGGTCGCGGTGGACGGGATCAGCCTCACCGTCGCCTCGCTCGGCGACGAGAGCTTCGATGTCGCTGTGATCCCGCACACGCTCGCCGTGACAACGCTGGGTCACAAGGCCCGTGACGCGGCCGTGAACCTCGAAGCCGACCTGATCGCCAAGTACGTCGAGCGCCTGCTCGTGCCGACCTCCCGCGAAGGGAACTGACGATGCCGTTCACCACGATCGAGAACGCGATCGACGCGATCGCCGGAGGCGAGGCCGTCGTCGTCGTCGACGACGCCAACCGCGAGAACGAGGGCGACCTCATCATCGCGGCGGAGAAGACGACGCCGGAGACGATGGCGTTCATGGTCCGCCACACGAGCGGTGTGATCTGCATGCCGCTCGAGGGCTCACGCCTCGACGACCTCCAGCTGCCGATGATGGTCGCCGAGAACACGACCGCCTACCGCACCGCCTTCACCGTGTCGGTCGACGCCAAGCGGGGGACCACGACCGGAATCTCCGCCGCCGACCGCACCACGACGGTGCACGCGCTCATCGACCCGGACACCCGGCCCGACGACCTCGCCCGCCCCGGCCACATCTTCCCGTTGCGATACCGCGAGGGCGGCGTGCTCAAGCGGGCCGGTCACACCGAAGCGGCGGTCGACCTCGCCCGCCTCGCCGGCCTTTCACCCGCCGGCGTGCTGGCGGAGGTGGTGAACGACGACGGGACGATGTCGCGGTTGCCGGAGCTCGAGCGGTTCGCCGACCGGCACGATCTGAAGCTCATCTCGATCGCCGACCTCATCCGCTACCGGCGCCACCGGGAGAAGCTCGTGCGCCGCATCTCCGAGGCGCGCATCCCGACGAAGTACGGCGAGTTCACGGCGTACGTGTTCGAGTCATTGCTCGATGGCACGGAGCACATGGCCTTCGTGCGCGGCGAGGTGGCGGGGAAGGCGAATGTGCTCGTCCGCGTCCACTCCGAGTGCCTGACCGGCGACGTGTTCGGGTCGATCCGGTGCGACTGCGGGCTGCAGCTCGACCTCGCGCTCGACCGCGTCGCCGAAGAGGACGAGGGCGTGATCGTCTACCTGCGTGGTCACGAGGGGCGCGGGATCGGCCTCGGGCACAAGCTGCGCGCGTACACCCTGCAGGACCAAGGCCGCGACACCGTCGAGGCCAACGTCGAGCTGGGCTTTCCGATCGACTCGCGCGAGTACGGGATCGGGTCACAGATCCTGGTCGACCTCGGAATCACGACGATGCGGGTCATGACCAACAACCCGGCCAAGTACGGCGGGCTCGAGGGCTACGGCCTCGAGATCGTCGAACGGGTGCCGCTGCGCTCCCGGCCCACCGACGAGAACATCGCGTACCTGCGGGCCAAGCAGGAGAAGATGGGGCACCTGCTCGAAATCGAGGACGAAGGATTGGGCCGCAGTTAGCCTCGTAGTTGCGTCTATGGGCGACTACACCGAGTACGAAGGCAACCTCGACGCCGGCGGCATGCGCGTCGCCGTCGTGGCGAGTCGCTTCAACGACGACGTCACCAAGCTGCTTCTGGAGGGCGCGCTGCAGGCGCTGGCAGGGATGGGGCTCGACCCCGAGACGGTGCCGGTGGTGTGGGTCCCGGGTGCGTTCGAGATCCCGCTCGCGGCCAAGCAGCTCGCCGAGTCGGGCGAGCGTGACGCCGTCATCTGCGTGGGCGCCGTCATCCGCGGCGACACGCCGCACTTCGACTACGTCGCCGGCGAGTGCGCCTCCGGCATCAGCCGGGTGGCCCTCGCCACCGGCGTGCCGGTCGCGTTCGGCGTGCTGACGACGGACGACCGCGACCAGGCCTTCGCCCGCGCCGGCGGCGCCGAGGGCAACAAGGGCGCCGAGGCGGCCGCCACCGCCGTCGAGATGGTGGACCTGCTCCGGCAGCTCGGGAAGCGGGCCTGACCGTGCTGCGTCTCGTCGTCCCGAAGGGATCGCTGGAACAGGGCACGTTCCAGCTGTTCGAGGACGCCGACCTCGGCATCAGCCGCGGCTCCGACGTCGAGTACCGGGCCTCGATCGACGATCCTCGCGTCGCCGACGTTCGGATCCTGCGTCCGCAGGAGATCCCGCGCTACGTGGCCGACGGCCTGTTCGACGTCGGCGTCACCGGTCGCGACTGGGTCGAGGAGACCGGCGTCGACGTCGTGACCCTCACGGAGCTCCAGTACTCGAAGACGAGCGCGCAACCGATCCGGATCGTGCTCGCGGTGGGGGCCGACTCGTCGTGGGACCGCGTCTCCGATCTTCCGCCGGGGGTCCGGATCCACACCGAGTACACCGAGCTGACGCGGCGCTACTTCGAGAAGCACGGCGTCGACGCCGAGGTGACGCTGTCGTACGGCGCGACCGAGGCCAAGGTGCCCGAGATCGCGGACGCCGTCGTCGAGCTGACGGAGACGGGGCGCGCCCTGCGGGCAGCGGGACTGAAGATCATCGACACGATCCTGGTCTCGTCCACCGAGCTGATCGCCAACCCGGAGGCGTACGCCGACCCCGAGCGCCGCAAGGCGATGGAGCAGATCCGGACCCTTCTCACGGGAGCGCTCGAAGCGCGCGGCCGCGTGCTCGTGAAGCTCAATGTCGAGGAGCGCCGTCTCGACGATGTGATCTCCCTGCTCCCGGCGCTGCGGTCACCGACCGTGTCCGAGCTGGCCGGCGACGGCGGCTACGCGGTGGAGACCGTGGTCGCGAAGTCGGAGATCAACACGCTCATTCCCGCGCTGAAGGAGCACGGCGCGACGGGGATCATCGAGCTGCCGATCGCCAAGATCGTCCATTGACGGAACCGACGGCCAGACGTCACGGGACCGTCCGCAGCTTCGACGAACGACGCGGCCTGGGCGAGATCGAGGGTGACGACCTCACGACCTTTCCCTTCCACTGCACCGCCATCGCCAACGGGACACGCCGGATCGCGCCGGGCACAGCCGTCGAGTTCGACGTCGTCGCCGGGCTCCCCGGCCGGTGGGAGGCGGCCGCGATCGAGGTGCGCTCCGGCTAGCGCCCTCGCCGCCGGTGCGGACTGGTCTTGTCGCCTTCCTCGCTGGTGAGCGCGGCCAGGTTGCAAGCGCTGTTCACGAGCGAGACGTGCGTGAAGGCCTGCGGGAAGTTCCCGAGCTGTCGCTCGGACGCAGGGTCGTACTCCTCGGCGAGTAGCCCGACGTCGTTCGCGAGGCCGATCAGGCGCCCGAGGAGAGAGCGGGCCTCGTCGACCCGCCCCATGAGTGCCAGGTTGTCGGCCAGCCAGAACGTGCAGGGGAGGAACGCGCCCTCCCCGGGCGGGAGGCCGTCGACGTCCTCCTCGGTGCTGTACCGGGCGACGAAGCCATCGGTCGTCAAGTCCTTCTGGATGGCGGCCACCGTGCCCCGGATCCGCTCGTCGGTGGCGGGCAGGAACCCGACGAGCGGCATCATCAGGAGCGCAGCGTCGAGGTTCTTCGAGCCGTACGACTGCACGAAGGTCTTGCGATCGGCGTCGTAGCCCTTGGTCAAGATCTCGTCGCGGATCTCGTCGCGGACGGCCTTCATGCGGACTGCGCGGGCGGCGTCGCCGTCCTCAGGACTGTTCTCGAGCGTGCGCGAAGCACGGTCGAAGGCGACCCATGCCATCACCTTCGAATGTGTGAAGTGCTGACGAGGACCGCGCACCTCCCAGATGCCCTCGTCCGGCTTCTTCCACGCGTCCTCCAGGAAGTCGAGCAGGGCAAGGATCAGCTGGTACGTGTTGACCTCCCGTTCGGCGATGGCGCCGAGGCGACTCTGGTAGAGGGCGTCGATGACCTCGCCGTACACGTCGAGCTGGAACTGCTCTGAGGCGGCGTTCCCGATCCGGACCGGATGCGAGCCCTCGTACCCGGGCAGCCACGGGACCTGCCACTCCGTCAGCCGGCGCTCGCCGGCCGGGCCGTACATGATCTGGAGGTCGGAGGGTTCACCGGCGACCGCTCGCAGCAGCCAGGCGCGCCACGCCCTCGCCTCCTCTTCGTATCCGGCGTGGAGGAGAGCGAGGAGCGTGAACGTGGCGTCGCGGAGCCAACAGAAGCGGTAGTCCCAGTTGCGGACGCTCCCGATCCATTCCGGGAGTGATGAGGTCGGTGCGGCGACGATGCCGCCGGTCGGCGCGTACGTCAGCGCCTTGAGCGTGATCACCGACCGCTGGACCATCTCGGGCCAGTCGCCGTCGTACGTCCACCGCTTCGACCAGTCGTGCCACCACGAGGTCGTCCGGGAGAGCCTCCACGTGGCGTTGATGGCATGGGGAACGCTGTCCTGCGACGGGAACCAGGCGAGCGTGAACGGCACCCGTTCACCGCGACGGACCGTGAAGTCGGCCACGGTCGAGTGTCCGACCCCTCGCGTCTCGACGGGCGTGCGGAGCACCAGCGCGTCCGGTCCTCCGATGGCCACGAGGGCGTCGTCCACCTCGCGCACCCACGGGATGATCGAGCCGTAGTCGAACCGGATGGTGAGATGCATCTTCATGGGGACGGCGCCGTGCAGCCCTTCGACGATCCTGACCATGTCGACGGTCTTCTCGCGGATGGGCATGAAGTCGGTGATGCGGACCGAACCCTCGGGCGTCTCGAACTCGGTTTCGAGCACGAGCGTGCCGTCGCGGTAGCGGCGGCGGGCGGCGCGGCCACCGGCGGCCGGTGCGATGAGCCAGTGGCCGTGGCTGTCGTCACCGAGGAGCGCGGCGAAGCACGCGGTGCTGTCGAAGCGCGGCGCGCACAGCCAGTCGACCGAGCCGTCGTCGCCGATGAGCGCCGCGGTCTGCGTGTCCCCGATGATGGCGTACTGCTCGATGCGAGACGGCAAGGCTGGCGAAGCTATCCGCTCTCGTCGTCCGCGTCGTCGTCGCCGCCCCCGGCGCGCCGGCTGATCTCCACGTACGCGAGCCGCAGTTGTGCCAGGGCCTCGCGCAGCGGCTCCTGATGGCGGCCGAGTCGATCACCGAGACCTTCGACGAGCACCGCGACGCCGTCGACCGCCAGCCGGGCCTCGTCGAGGTCGGGCGGCATGCCCTCGTCGGGCGACAGGTGCAACAGCGCGAGCTCCCACAGGCCGATGGCGTGGTTGGCGATGATGTCCGCCACCGGCGTGGCCGCGAGCTGCTCACGCAGCTGACGCAGCTGCTCGCGGGCGGCCTCGTCGTCGGGACC
>DATFVT010000194.1:0-5700 GCA_035260105.1 Acidimicrobiia bacterium | reverse complement strand
CTCCGATCCCGGCGGCGTGCTCGTGCGCGCCTGCCTCGCCGCCGGGCTCCCGGTCGAGGCGGTCCCCGGTCCCAGCGCGGCGCTCACGGCGCTCGTGCTGTCGGGCCTGCCGGCGGACCGCTTCGTCTTCGAGGGCTTCCTGCCCCGCAAGGGCCGCGCCCGCGCCCACCGACTCGCCGGCCTTGCCGGCGAGTTGCGCACGACCGTCCTGTTCGAGGCGCCCACCCGTGTCCGCACCACCCTCGGCGACCTCCTGGCGGCGTGCGGCCCCGACCGGTCGGTCGCGGTCGCCCGGGAGCTGACGAAGGCCTTCGAGGAGGTGTGGCGGGGGACGCTCGCCGCCGCCGTGCGCGACGTGGAGGAGGCCGAACCTCGCGGCGAGTACGTGATCGTGCTGGGCCCCGCTCCGGAGCGCGCGCCGGCGGATGACGCCGAGGTCGAGGCGGCCGTCCGTGCTGCGCTGGCCGAGGGCCGCACGGCGCGGGATGCGGCGTCCGACGCCGCCGACGCCCTGGGCGTCGCCCGGCGGCGGGCCTACGAGGCGGCTACGCGCTTGAAGGGCTCTCGGCGGCGAGACGACTGACGCAGCCGCCGCACACGAGCCTTCCCGAGAACTCGCGCAGGTCGGCCGTCCCCCCGCAGAAGATGCAGCGGTCCTCCACCTTGCTGAGCAGGATCGCATTGGAGTCGACGGCGATCTCGATCAGATCGCCGGGGCTGATGCCGAACTGCCGGCGGACCTCGGCCGGGAGGACCACACGACCGAGCTGGTCGACCTTGCGCGCAACACCCGTGCGTCGAGCCATCAACTTCCTATTCCGACGAGGGGTATCGAAGCCGTCGGTGCCGTAGGCCCGATGGCGCGCCCCATCTCTGTGACGACACCTATCTATTACCCAAATGACGTGCCGCACATCGGTCACGCCTACACGACGGTGAACGGTGACGTGCTGACCCGGTGGCGGAAGGTCCTCGATATCTTCGGACGAGGGGCATCGAAGCCGTCGGTATCGTAGGCCGATGGCGCGCCAACTCATCACGAGCGCTCTGCCGTACATCAACGGCGTGAAGCATCTCGGGAACCTCGTGGGATCGATGCTGCCCGCTGACGTGTACGCCCGCTTCCGGCGGCTCCGTGGTGACGACGTCCTCTTCATTTGCGCCACCGACGAGCATGGCACCCCGGCGGAGCTGGCGGCGCTGGAGGAGGGGCTGGAAGTTGCCGAGTACTGCCGCCAGCAGCACGCGATCCAGGCGAAGCTGGGGGAGGCGTTCGGCCTGTCGTGGGACCACTTCGGCCGGAGCTCGTCGCCGCAGAACCACGACCTGACCCAGCACTTTGCCCGCCGTCTCGAGGAGAACGGGTTCATCGAGGAGCGGGTGACCGAGCAGGTCTATTCGATCGACGACGGCCGGTTCCTCCCCGACCGCTACATCATCGGGACCTGTCCCCACTGCGGCTATCCGGCCGCCCGCGGCGACCAGTGCGAGAACTGCACCCGGCTCCTGGACCCGACCGACCTCATCGAGCCCCGCTCGGCGATCAGCGGCAGCACCAACCTCGAGGTGCGAGAGACACGGCACCTCTTCCTCCGTCAGGCTGTGCTCGCCGACGAGGTGAGGGCGTGGCTAGGCACCAAGAGGGACTGGCCCGTCCTCACCACGTCCATCGCCTACAAGTGGCTCGACGAGGGGCTGCGGGACCGCAACATCACCCGCGACCTCGATTGGGGCGTGCCCGTCGACCGGCCCGGCTACGAGGGCAAGGTCTGGTACGTCTGGTTCGACGCTCCCATCGAGTACATCGGATCGACCAAGGAGTGGGCGGACATCGACCCGGGCGCCCGGGACTGGAGCTCGTGGTGGTACGAGGCCGGCGACGTCACCTACACGCAGTTCATGGGCAAGGACAACGTGCCGTTCCACACGGTCGGGTTCCCGTGCACGATCATCGGTTCGCGGGAGCCGTGGAAGCTCGTCGACTACATCAAGAGCTTCAACTGGCTCAACTACTACGGCGGCAAGTTCTCCACGAGCCAGGGCGTCGGCGTCTTCATGGACGACGCCGTCGAGATCCTGCCCGCCGATTACTGGCGCTACTTCCTGATGGCGAACGCGCCGGAATCCGATGACAGCAGTTTCACGTGGGAAGGATTTGCCAACGCCGTCAACAAGGACCTCGCCGATACCTTCGGAAACTTCGTGAACCGGTGCTTGACCTTCACGAGCCGGAACGTCGGCAACGCGATCCCGGACGGCGGGGAGGACGGTGACGTCGAAACGGCACTCTCAGCCGATCTCCAGACTCGCGTCCGCGAGTACACCGATCTGCTCGACTCGAAGCAGTTCCGGAAGGCCACGGCCGAGCTGCGCGCCATCTGGACTTCGGGCAATGCGTACTGGGAGCGGTCCGAACCGTGGAAGGCGGTGAAGAGCGACGAGGCGCGGGCGGCGGTGATCCAGCGCACGGGCGTCAACCTCGTGAGGCTCTTCGCGCTGCTCGCGGCGCCGATCATTCCTGCGACAGCCGAGACGGTGCTCAAGGCCGTCGCACCCGACATCCCAGTGGTGTGGCCCGAGGATGTCGGCGCCGAGCTCGGTGCCCTCGGCCCGGACTCACCCTTCACGGTCCCCGAGGTGCTGTTCCGCAAGCTCACCGACGACGACATCGCGGCGTGGACCGAGCGGTTCGGCGGCCCCGCCGAAGCGCGTTCGGCTTGAACCGATGCGTGCATAGAGTCCGCTGAACGACCGCCGTGCACGCATCATGGGTCGACTCGCACTGTCATCTGCAGTCGCTGAGCGATCCCGAGGGTGGGATCGGGCGGGCGCGGGAAGCGGGTGTCCTCGGGATGGTGTGCGTCGGCACCGACCTCGAGACGTCGCGCCAGGCGCTCGAGCTGGCGCGCCACGACGACGTGCTCGCCACCGTCGGCCTCCACCCGCACGACGCGTCGAGGCTCGCGGCCGAATGGGACGCGCTCGAAGAGCTCGCCGGCGCGGGCGACGTCGTCGGTGTCGGCGAGACGGGCTTCGATTTCCACTACCTGCACAGCCCGGTCGATGCGCAAGAGGCGGCGTTCCGCGCCCAGATCGCCCTCGCGAAGCGCCTCGACCGCGCTCTCGTCGTCCACTCCCGCGAGGCATGGGACGACACGTTCCGCGTGCTGGCCGAAGAAGGCCCGCCCGTCCGGACCGTGATGCACTGCTTCACCGGCGGGCCGCCCGAGGCGCGCCGCGCGCTCGACCTCGGCGCGTACCTCTCCTATAGCGGGATCGTGACGTTTCCGAGCGCCGACGACGTCCGCGCCGCGGCGGCGACGACGCCGCTCGACCGGCTCCTCGTCGAGACGGACGCCCCGTACCTCGCGCCCGTGCCCCGGCGCGGTCGCGAGAACGAGCCGGCGTACGTCGGCCTGGTCGGTGCTGCCGTCGCCGCCGCGACCGGCCGACCGGAGGCCGAGATCGCCGAGCAGACCTCCGCGAACGCCGCTGTTGTCTTCCGCAGTCGGTGAATCGGGGAGATTCTCCGCGGTTGACCCCCGCGACGGGCCGTCGGTAGGTTGCCGGGCACGTTCCGGGCGCTTCGATTGCGGCATCGGCGCGGAACGTCATGCACGCTCGGACCTCCGGGAGGCGGACCCGATGCCCGAGCACGTCGCCGGCACAGGCCGGCCGTCGCCAAAACGGCGCAGGCTCGTCTACAAGTCGCGCGCTTGTGGCGCGCACACCGACGCGCGGGCGTGGGTTCCCTTCCCGGACGTCGACTCGTTCCAGACGCTCGAAGGTCTTCTCGACGACGAGCAGCTCGTCTCCTCCGGACAGACGCAGGCCGTCACCGACACGCAGCCCGTGGTGGCCGCCGCGGTGCCCAAGCAGGAACGCGCAGCGGCGCAGGAGCAACCACTTGCCGCGCCCGAGCCGCGCCGCACGGCTCCACTCACCCGGCGGTCGCGGCGACAGCAGCGGCGGCGGCGCCAGCGACGCAGACTTGTCTTCGTCGCGATCGCGTTGCTGACGGTCGCCGGCGTCGCGCTCGAGCTGCCGCAGCTTCAGCGTGACCCCTCCCAGGTGACGATCCGTGTCGACGGAAAGGAGCGGGCGAGCAGCCGGACCGACGCGACGAGCGTCGCCGACGCGCTCCGGGCCGAGCACGTGAAGGTCGATGCCGGCGACCGTGTCCGGCCTCACCCGGGCGCGAAGGTGTCGGACGGCATGACCGTCGAAGTGTTCCGGTCCTTCCCGGTCACCGTCGACCTGGACGGAGTGGTCACACCCGTGCGGACGACGTGGGCGACGCCGGCCCGGGTGCTCCGCCAGCTCCGTCTCGATCCCGACAGAGTCGCGATCGTCACCGCGCCCGAACGGCTCACACAGGGCTCGTCGGTGGCGATGCGTACCCTGCGCCGGGTCACGATCTCCGTCGACGGCGCCCGGCACACGGAGACGACTCCGGCCCTCGATGTCGGTGAGCTCCTCGAACAGAACCGAGTCACGCTGGGTCCGGAGGACGAGCTGTCGCCGGCGGCGGACAGCGGGCTCTCCGACGGCATGACCGTCACCGTGTCCCGCATCGCCAAGGAGATCGAGACGAATGACGAGCCGCTGCCACCGCCCACGGTGATGCAGGACGACCCCGCCATGGCCGTGGGCCAGCAAGGCGTCGTGCAGGAGGGCGTCCCCGGGATCCAGCGGGTCGCCTACCAGGTCATCAAGAGGGATGGCCAGGAGGTCGACCGCATACCGATCTCGAGCGAGCCCATCCAGCCACCGGTGCCGACGATCGTCGCGATCGGGCGCGCTCTGGTGAGCGTGCCTCCCGGCTAGGCGTACCGATCGGGTGACCGGGGAGCCGTTCGTTCGGGAAGCCCCGATGTAGCGTCGATCGTGATGCCGCTCTTGACGCCGGCGAGTGTGCGCGCGCTGCTGGCGGAGCACGGCCTGCACCCGTCACGGCGGCTCGGGCAGCATTTCCTCGCCGACCCGAACACCGCCCGGCGCATCGTGCGTCTCGCCGGGGTGGACGCCGGCGACCGGGTGCTCGAGATCGGCCCCGGCCTCGGGTCGCTCACCCTCGCACTGCGCGAGCACGGGTGTGACGTGCTCGCGCTCGAGGTCGATCCCAGGCTGGCGCGTGTCCTCGAAGACGTGGTCGCCGGCGACGACGGCGTGCGCGTCGTCACCGGTGATGCTCTCACCGTCGACCTCGGCGCCCTGCTCGGAGCCGAGCCGTGGTGGTGCGTGTCGAACCTGCCCTACAACGTCGCCACGCCGGTCGTCATCCGGCTGCTCGAGGAGGCGCCGTCGGTGCAGCGCGCACTCGTCATGGTGCAGCGCGAGGTGGCCGATCGACTCGTCGCCTCCCCGGGATCGTCCGCGTACGGGGCGCCGTCCGTGCGCGTTGCATACGACGCCGAGGCGCGGCTCGTCGGCACGGTCCCGCGCGCCGTGTTCTTCCCCGTGCCGAAGGTCGACTCCGCGCTCGTCGAGCTCGTCCGGCGCGATGCGCCACCCGTGGACGTGCCGTCGCGCGAGCGGTTGTTCGAGCTCGTCCGGGCCGGCTTCGCGCATCGTCGCAAGATGCTGCGTCGCTCCCTGAGCGCCCTGCTCGGCGACCGCAGCGCCGACCTCCTCTCCGCCGCCGGCATCGATCCGGGCGCCCGCGCCGAGTCGCTCGGCCTCCCCGAATGGGCGGCGTTG
>DATFVT010000193.1:0-8196 GCA_035260105.1 Acidimicrobiia bacterium | reverse complement strand
TCGCCGATCATGGCCGTCAGCCGAGGTTCCTGGTCGGGTGCGGGCGTCTTGACGTACAGCAGCCGGGGGATCGAGTGGGACAGCCGGAACTCGTCCTCCAGACCCGAGATGTCCATGCCGGGCCCGATCCAGCCGTACCGTTGCCAGTACAGGCCGACGAAGATGTCGGACTGCGCCAGGTACGCGCGGTACAGCTCGCGAGGTGGATGCGGTCGAGCCCCGAGCTCGAACATCACCGGCGTGAGCCGGAGTTGCGAGATCGCACGGGCCACGGCGGCCCGCTCGTCGGCGAGCTCCGCCAGTGTGGAGCTCACGAAAACCCGTAGACGCTGATCCGGCGTCCGGATCGCGGGGGCGGTCTCCTGCTCTTCGGTCATGAGAGTCGGTCGAGCGCGGCTATTGCACCGACTGAGCCGCGGTCTGAATCAGGCCGGCCACCTCGTCGGGGTGCGAGACCATCCCGACATGGCCTGACACGAGCTCTGTGGTGGTCGCGCCCATTCGTTGAGCGAAGAGTCGCTCGGCATCGGGCGGGATCACCTCATCGTTCTGCGCGACCGCGAACCAGGTCGGAACATCGTTCTTCCATGCCGGCACCCCCATCACGTCGTCGTAGGCGGCCACGGGCAAAGGCTGCTGTACCGCATACATGATGTTCGCTTCGACCGGATCGACATCCGCGGCAAAGTGCTGCACGAAGTCATCGTGAGGAAGCCAGGCAAACCCCTGTTCATCGATGCGCAAATGTGCAATTGCCGGGGTCGGCGGAGCTTGGCCGAGCAACCCGCCGATCGATTCGCCTTCATCAAGGGCGAAGCCCGAGATGTACACCAGCCCGACGATGTTCGGGGCATCCGCACCCAGCGCCGTCATGATGTGACAGCCATAGGAGTGTCCGGCGACAAGGATCGGCCCCGACTGCGCGGCCAGCACCTGCCGAAGTCGTGCGACGTTGTCCGCGAGTGCAGTCAGTGGAAACTGCGGCGCGGTCACGTTGTAACCCGCCTTCTGCAAGATCCGGATGACGCCGCTCCAACTGGAACCGTCCGCCCAGGCACCATGCACGAGGACGATGTTCGGCTGCTCACTCATTCGGCATTCCTCCCTGCTGAGGCGGACGAGCTCCTGCCGCCTGATCGTCAGATCCGCACGACACAGATTGCCCGATCCGGCGCCGGTCGCGCAGCGAGGATCACCATCACTTCACCCCGGCGTCGACCGTCAGGCCGTGCGGCGCAGCTCCCGCTTCAGGACCTTGCCCGAAGGATTCCTCGGGAGCGCGTCGACGAGCACCACGTCCCTCGGCACCTTGAACCGCGCCAGTTGGAGCCGGCAGTGCTCGATGAGCTCCTCTGGTGTCGTCGTCACAGAGCTCGAGACGACGAAGGCGACGGGCACCTCGCCCCAGCGATCGTCGGAACGTCCGACGACGGCGGCCTCGACAACCGAATCGTGCTCGTACAACACGCGCTCGACCTCGGAGCTGGCGATGTTCTCGCCCCCGGACACGATCATGTCCTTGAGCCGATCGACGATGAAGAGGTAGCCGTCGTCGTCGACCACGCCGATGTCGCCGGTGTGGAACCAGCCGCCGGCGAACGCCGCGCTCGTCGCGTCCGGGTCGCGCCAGTAGCCCTTGAACACCTTGGGGCCGCGCAGAACGACCTCTCCGGGCCGGCCCGGCGGCAGTGAGGCGCCGTTCTCGTCCCAGACGTCGAGCTCGAGGTAGAGGCACGGGCGGCCGACGCTGCCCAGCTTCGTCAGGATGCTGTCCCGGTCGAGGAACGTGTCGCCCGACACGGTCTCGGTGAGGCCGTACGCGTCGGCGAACCATGCCGACGGGAAGCTCCGCTCGAGTCGCTCGATCAACGGGATGGGCATCTTCTCGCCTCCGTTGATCACCAGCCGCACCGACGAGAGGTCGCGTCGCTCGATGTCGGGCAGCGCCATGATGGCGTTGATCATGGCCGGCGCCAGCCACACAGTCGTGACCCGCGACCGCTCGATCTCGTCGACAACGTCGGATGCGTCGAACAATCGGTGGATGATCGTCGTCGCCCCCGCGGCGATCAGCGAGGTCGTCGTCAGGTCGAGGGCGCCGACGTGGTACAGCGGCCCGCACGCGAGGCCGACGTCTGCTCCGGTGAACCCGAACTCCGTGATGTGCGCGTAGTTCTTCCACGCCAGGTTGGCGTGGGTGATCATGACCCCCTTCGGGCGCCCGGTCGTACCCGACGTGTACATCAGCCGGTGGACATCGTCGCCTTCCACCTGAACCCGGTTCGGGCGCTCAGGGCCGGCGCCCACATCCGAGAAGCGCTCCCACCCCGCCGCGCGCTCGCTCGCGGTGCACACCCGGAGAAGGACGTCCTCCAGACCGGTTGTCGCCTCGTTCGCGAGCTCGACGAGGGCGTCGTCGGATACGAGCGCGCGCGCCTCGGAGTGCTCGAGGATGTACCGCAGCTCCGGTGCCGCCAGCCGCCAGTTGACCGGCATCGCGATCGCCCCGAGGTAGTTGGTGGCGAAGATCGTCGTCAGGAAGTCGATGCTGTTGTACGCCAGCAGCCCGACGACGTCACCGGGCCCGACGCCCCGCTCGTACAACCCACCCGCCAGTGCCGCGGCCCGATCCGCCATCCCCCGGTAGGAGACGACGTCCTCGCCGAAGACGCCCAGAGCCTTGCCCGGCGTCCGCCGCGCGTGGTGCTCGAGCACGCCGAGCCAGCTCATGTCGGGACGCATCGACGGCGCGCCCACCGAAGTCAACGCGGCGCCGACATCGCGACGGGATCCTCGAGCGGCAGCAGGTCGGGGAGCGCCCGCGATCGGAGCAGTTCCTCGCCGAGCTCGGCGGTCAGCGCGTGGGCCGACCCGAACAGCTGGTCGAGGACGAGGATGCGGCGGAAGTACCGGTGGAAGGAGTGCTCGGCCGTGAACCCGATGCCGGCGAGCACCTGCTGGCAGTGGCTCGCCGCGGTCAGCGCGCGTCCGCCGGCGAGTGCCTTCGCAACCGTCGCCAGCTCCGGCGACCGTGCGCTCCGGGCGGCGTTGACGGCGGCCTCGGCGCCCTCGATCGCCACCAGGGTGTCGGCGAGCCGGTGGCGGACGGCTTGGAAGCGGCTGATCGGACCGCCGTACTGGATCCGCTCGAGTGCGTGCTCACGGGCCAGCGCGAGCATCGCCCGCGCCGCGCCGAGCATCTCGTAGCTCACCCCCAGCCGGGCGAGGACCACGGTGGTGGGCCACGCGCGCGCAGAAGGCTCCGTCCTCGAACCGGGCGCGACGCCGTCGGCGGTCACCCGTACCAGGCCGAGCTCGGGATCCATCCCCCGCACCGGTTCGAGGCGCAGGTCGGCGACGGCAACGGAGAAGAAGGTCTGGCCGGCGTCGCCCCTCGCGGCGACGACCGCCGTTTCGGCACGCGTCGATGCGCGCGTGCCCAACCCGTCGACCGAGACGCCGTCGTCGCCGGCGACGCCCGGAACCGCCGACATCCCGAGGCGCGGCAGCACCACGGCCTCCGTCGTACGCGGCCCCATGCCGAGGCCCGTCGCCACCACCTGATCGAGTGCGGACGAGGTCGCGTTGGCGGCCCCTTGCACGGGGAACAGGATCGAAACGGCGGTGTACGGATCGTCCGAGAGCGCGTCCGGCCATCCGAGGTCGGTGAGCGCGCGGTCGAGCGCCTCCGCCGTGTGATCCGCCGCCGCCTGACGGACGCTCCGTTCGAACAGCTCGACTTCCGTCGCGTCCATCACCGGTCGTCTCCCAGGTCCAGGAGCCGGCGGGCGATGATGTTGCGCTGGATCTCCGTCGTGCCGCCGTAGATCGACGCGGCGCGGGAGTACAGGTACTCGGCGCGCCACCGTTCGCTCGCCGCGTCCTCACCGACGAGAACCTCGGGCGCGAGCCCGCGGGCGGCCAGGTCCATGACCGCCTGTTCGGCCGTCGAGAGCAGCACCTTGTCGATCGAGGTCTCGGCGCCGAGCTGTTCTCCGCCGGCCATGCGGTACTGCGTGTCGCGCGACCGGGCCCGCAACGCGATCAGGAGCTGCGCCACCTCGCCGACCTCGGCGGCGCCGAGCGCGCCGGACGGCACGCTCTCGAGCAGTCGCTCGAGTCGTCGCTGGAGATATGCGCACCGGTGCCAGAGCGACGTGCTCCGCTCGTAGGGGAGCAGGTCCATCGCCACCGCCCAGCCCTGATCGACCTCGCCCAGCGTGCGGTCGAACGGCACGGCGACGTCGTCGAAGAAGACCTCGGAGAACTCGTCCGAGCCGTGCATGGTGCGGAGGGGCCGGACCGTGATCCCGGCGCTGTCCATGTCGACGAACAGCGCGGTGATGCCGCGGTGGGCGGACTCCAGGGAGCCGGTGCGCGTCAGCAGCACACAGTGGCTCGCGTACTGGGCATAGCTCGTCCACACCTTCTGTCCGGTCACCCGCCAGCCGCCGTCGGCGCGGATCGCCCGGCAGGCGAGTGACGCGAGGTTGCTTCCAGTGCCCGGCTCGGAGAAGCCCTGGCACCAGATCTCGTCACCACGGAGCAGACGGGGGACCATCTCGGCGGCAAGCTCGGGAGCCGCGAAGTCGATCATCGTCGGGGCGAGGACCTCAGTCATGGAGTACACGTCCGGCTCGACGAGCTCCCGGGCGGTGAGCGCCTCACCGAGGTACGCGCGGAGGATCGGCGACCCGCCGAGCCCTCCGACTCGCTCGGGCCACCCCCAGCGCATCCAGCCGGCATCGAACGAGCGGCGCTTGACCTTGGCGAGCTGCACCATCCGCTCGTCGAGTGTTCCGAGGCCGTCATGTTCCGGGGCGAGCTCCCGGCCGTGCTCGTCGAGCCAGTCGTCCAGGCCCTTGCGGAACGTGGCGAGGTCCATGCCCGCGTCTGCCCTACGGCGCGAGGAAGCGGTCGATGTTGGCGCGCAACTCGTCCGTGTCGAACGACTCGTTCTCCGCCGCCAGCGCGAAGTCGATGGTCGTGAGGACGGCCCGCTCGAGGTGGATGTTGAGGACGCGCTTCGTCGACTCGACGGCCTGTTGCGGGAGGGCGGCGATCTTCTGCGCGGTCGCGAGCGCGGCGGGGAGCACCTCGTCGTCGGGGCAGACGTGGTTGGCGAGGCCGATCTCGGCGGCGCGGGCAGCCGTGATCCGCTCGCCCGTGAACGCGTACTCCTTCGCCAGGAGGAGGCTGGTGTGCAGCGGCCACGTCACCGGCCCGCCGTCGGCGGCGACGAGGCCCACGGCGACGTGCGGGTCGGAGAGGTACGCCGACTCGGCCATGTAGACGACGTCGGAGAGCGCCACGACGCTGCACCCGAGACCGACCGCGGGGCCGTTCACCGCTGCGATGACCGGCGGGCGACACCGGATCATGTTCGTGACGATGTCCCTTCCTTCGGCGAGCGTGTCGCGGCGCAGCACGCGGTCCTTCGCCATGCGGTCGAGCAGGTCGAAGTCGCCGCCGGCGGAGAACGCCCGACCCTCGCCGGTGATCACGGCGACGCGCGCGCCGGCATCCGCGCTGAGCTGCGGGAAGACCTGCGCCAGCGCGTGATGGAGCTCGTCGTTGGTGGCGTTGAGCTGCTCGGGACGCGCGAGCGTGACGACACGGACGGGCCCGTCGGCTTCGACTCGGATCACGTCGGGCAGGTCGTACTCCATCCGTGCTCCTCCGGACTCGGGGCTCTCAGGCCGTGGGCAACCCGAGCACGCGGGTCGCGACGATGTTCTTCTGGATCTGCGACGTGCCGCCCATGACGCTCTGCGCCCGGCTGTACAGGTAGATCTTCAGCGCGACGTCGTCGGCGTCGGTCGCCGCGCTCGCCCCCGCTACGGCGAGCGCGGCGCTCCCCACGCCCTGCTCGACCCAGGTCATCAGGAGCTTGTCGACGGAACCGCCCGGCCCGTGCTCGACGCCGTCGAGCCGCTCGGACAGGCGCCGGCACACGTGGAGACGAAGCATCTCGGCCTGCACGTGCGCCCAGGCGACGGCCTGGTGCTGGTCGCTCCGGAACGAGCCGGGATCGGCGCGCACCGTGGCCTCGAGCTCCTTCACCGTCTTGGCGTAGCGCGCGACGTAGCCGAGCTCGGCGGGCTCGCGCTCGTGGTCGAGGATCGTCATCGCGACACGCCATCCCTCACCGGGTTCGCCGATCATGTTGGTCACCGGGGTCCGCGCGCCGTCGAAGAGCACCTGGCCGAACTCGCTCGTGATGCCGTTGATCATCCTCAGCGGTCGCTGCTCGACGCCGGGTTGACCCATCGGGACCGCCAGCAAGGAGAGGCCCTTGTGCTTGGGCACAGCGAGATCGGTGCGCGCGAGCAGGAAGCACCAGTCGGCGACGTCGGAGTAGCTCGTCCAGATCTTGTGCCCGTTGACCACGAAGTCGTCACCGTCGCGCGTCGCGGTGGTTCGTAGGGACGCGAGATCCGAGCCGGCGTCCGGCTCGCTGAAACCCTGGCACCACCGGTCACGCCCGCTGATGATGCCCGGGAGGAACCGGTCCTTGATCGCGTCGCCGGCGTGCACGGTGATGCCCTGCACGAGGTACCCGAGGCTGGGCCGGGGCGGGGCGCCCGCCGCCGCGAGCTCTTCGTCGAGGATCACGTCGAACACCGCTGGGAGGTCGTGGCCGCCGTAGCGCTCCGGCCAGCTCAAGCCGAAGAAGCCCGCGTCGTAGAGGGCGGTGTGCCACTCCGCCTGGCGCGCCCAGTACTCGTCGTCGGTCGAGGACGGCGGGAGGCCGGGATTGTTGTCGACGAGCCACGCGCGAAGGCGCGCCCGGAACTCGGCCTCTCGGGAGGAGTCACGGAAGTCCATCGCCTACCCCCAGCCGTTCTCTTCCGAGCTCACGGAGCTGCCTGCCGTCGTCGCCGAACCACTGCGTGGAGAGCAGACCGCGCCGCAGGTAGACGTGCGCGAGGCACTCCCACGTGTTGCCGATCCCACCGTGCACCTGGATCGCGGCCTCGCACACGGTCTTGGCGGCCCGGGCGCAGTACGCCTTCGCGACCCGGCCGGCGGCGAGCGCCTCCTCCGGCTCGAGGGCGTCGACCGCCCATGACGCGTGCAGGGCGACGCTGAACGATCCGTCCATGAGGCAGCGCGCTTCGGCGAGGAGGTGCTGTACGGCCTGGAACGAGCCGACGGGGGCACCGAACTGCCGCCGCTCCCGCGCGTACGCGACGGTGACGTCGAGGACGCCGCGCATCACGCCGACGAGGTCGGCGCTCGTGAGCGCCAGCCCGAGCGCCGTCCAGGCCGCAAGGTCGTCGGCGGTCAGGACGCGAGCCGGTCCGGCAACCGCGCGTACGGGAGCTCCCGCCGGGATGACACGGAGCAGCCGCGTGAGATCCGAGCCGCCGTCCGATTCGGCCGGCTGACCTTCGATCGGAACTCCGACGAGGCGGTGACCGGCGCCGTCGGGCGCAAGCGCGTACACCGCGCCGTCGTGGCCGGCGCCGTCCACTGCGACGAGCGATGTCATCGTCTCGGCTCCCGACACGATTCCGGGTTCGACGAGCGACGGCGAGAAGCCGACCACGGCGGCCGCCGCCGGATCGACGCCGGCACGACGGGCGAGGTCGGCGGCGAGCACGGGCCCGGTGAATGCCACGTCGGCGACGGCGCCCCCGAGCGCGTCCGCGACGATCGCGGCTTCGACGCCGCTCGCGACGGGTGCCCCGTCCACGTCGTCGTCCCGCAGCTCGAGCCAGCCGGCCTCGCCGACCGCGACCGCGAGACGCTTCGCCCGCGTCCCGTCGTCGAGGTCGGCCACCGTCGCCGGCCCCAGCTCGCGGGCGACCTGGCGCGCCGAACGGCGCAGCTCGGCCTGCTCGGGCGTGTCGCGCGTGTCCATGCCGTCAGCGCGAGAGGATCGAGACGCCGGACGTTCCGGGCGCGCCGTACAGCTGGGTGTACCCCACCTTGGGATCACCCGGCACCTGCCGCTCCCCCGCCTCCCCCCGCAGCTGCAGCACCACCTCGTGCACCTGGCGCAGGCCCGATGCACCGATCGGCTCCCCGTTCGCGATGAGGCCGCCGTCTGTGTTCACGGGCAGGCGGCCGTCGATCTCGAAGGCACCGTCGCTCACGAGCGCCTCCTGCTCCCCGTCGGCGCAGAACCCGTTCTCGGCCAGGTGGATGACCTCGGCACCGGCGTCGGTGTCCTGCAGCTGCACGACGTCG
>DATFVT010000192.1:0-14977 GCA_035260105.1 Acidimicrobiia bacterium | reverse complement strand
ACCTCGACGGCCGGGAAGCCGTCCAGCTCGGTGGCCGCCTCGAAGCGCGACCGCTGCTTCACGACCGCCCCCGCGCGCACGAGGCACCCGGTGCCGATCACGCTTCCGTCGCACACGATCGCACCCGGCTCGACGACGGAGCCTGCCCCGATGCGACAGCCGTGGATCATGGCACCCGGGCCGACGATGACGCCGTCTTCGAGGACCAGCTCGTTGTCCGGCAGCAGGTGGAGCACGGTGTTCTCGAGAATCTGCGCGTCCGCGCCGATGCGGACCGGTCCGTGGGAGTCGCCGATGATCTTGACGCCGGCGCCGATGATCGTGCGTTCGCCGACGACGACGTCTCCCGTTATCTCGGTCGTGGGGAACAACGCCGCCGACGCGGCGATGGTCGGCACGATGCCTCGGTACTCGTACAGCTGCTCGGTCACCGTTCGCTCCATGGGTTGGTCGATCGTGACTGCCGTCGGGGGCGGGAGAGTCAGGTGACCGTCCCGCAAAGCGGTCAGACGGCGAAGATCGTCGTCGGAAGCCGAACGGACGATGCGCGCCGGCCGTCCGACGGCGACCACGTCGCTCGGCAGGTTCATACCCGAAGGCACCAGCGTGCCTTCGCCGAGGAACACGCGGTCGCCGACACGGGCTTCCGGCATGAGAAGCGACGCGTTCCCGATCTCACAGAGGTCGCCCACGGTCGCGCCGATGACCTTGCAGCGATGACCGAACGTCGTGCGCCGTCCGATCGTGGTCGGTATGCGGGGCGCGCTGATCACCACCGAGTTCTCCAGCACGGCCGAGCCCGCACCGATCTCCACGACGGTGGCGTAGGACCGGACGACCGCGCCCTGGGCGAGGAGCGCGCCCTCACCGAGCTGCGCGGTCCCCAACACGACCGCGGACCCCGCGATCCGCAGTGAATCGGTTCGGGGTGCGCTGAGCGCACTGCCGGGCCCGGCGCTCATCGGTGCTGGAGGCCTCCCGGTCGGTCGGGGCCGAGACCTGGACGATACTGGGGTGGCGACGCGGGGAGAGGAGGGCACGTGGCGAACGGTGACGCGATCGATCCGGCCGTCCCGCCCAGCGGGACGGGTTGCGTCGAGTGCCTGGCGACCGACGGTTGGTGGTTCCACCTCCGTCGCTGCGCCCGATGCGGCCACATCGGCTGCTGCGACTCGTCGCCGTCGCAGCACGCCCGCGCGCACGCCGCCGGCTCGGCGCATCCTGTCGTGTGCAGCTTCGAACCGGGCGAGGACTGGTTCTGGAACTACGCCACTTCCGAGTTCGCGTCAGGACCGGCGCTCGTAGCCCCGGAGCACCACCCGCTCGACCAGCCGGTCCCGGGCCCGCAAGGGCGGGTGCCGTCAGACTGGCGGACGCACCTGCACTAGCGACGATCGTCACGCCGTTCGCCGATCCTTCGCGGAACGGTGGCTACCGTGGCGTCGATGGACGTCGTGCCGTGCGAGCACTGCGGGAAGAAGAACCGGGTCCCGGCGGCCGCCAGGGGCACTCCGCGGTGCGCGCAGTGCCATCGGCCGCTCCCGTGGATCACCGACGCCGGTGACGACGACTTCGCCGAGATCGCCGACCAGTCGACCATCCCGGTGCTCGTCGACCTCTGGGCACCCTGGTGCGGGCCGTGTCGCATGGTGAGCCCCGCCCTCGATCGACTCGCGGGCGAGATGGCAGGCCGGATCAAGCTCGTCAGAGTCGACGTGGACACGGCGCCACGCACGGGGCAACGGTTCGCCGTGCAGGGAATCCCGACGCTGCTCGTCCTCGACCGGGGCCGGATCATTGCCCGGCAAACGGGCGCCGCTCCCGAGCCGGCGTTGCGGGCGTGGATCGAACAGGGGCTCCGCAGCCGAGATGCGGACGGCGTGGAGACCGCCCGCCCTGGTGAGAGGTAGGTGTGCATGGCTGATCGAGACGCGCCGTCGCGCTCCGAGTGGCGTCAGTTCCTCGACCAGGTCACGAAGGATCATCGGGGCGATGCCGTGACGATCGAGGTGGCGGACGTCGACTACGGCGACCAGTTCGAGACGGAGCAGGTGCCGTTCGCGTACCTGGAGTACGACGACAAGGACGACGCCGTCAACGTGGGAGTGGGCGGCAAGGACGGGCGGTTCCCCGTGGTCCTCCGCCACGTGATCGAACACCCGCAGAAGGTCCTGGCCGACCCGTTGGTGCCCGGGGCCGCTCGGGTGTTCGACATCGTGGGCGAGGATGGCGGGAGCACGATCGTCACGCTCCGTCCGCGCGACGCGCTGCCGCCGGGCTGACCGCCGTGAAGCGTCACCTGGGGCGCTCGCGGACGACCTGACGGGGACGCTTGTCGAAGCGCAGGCCCAGGAATCGCGGGTGGCGCAGCCGCCCGTCACCGGTCCACTCGGTGAAGCCCACTTCGCAGACGATCTGCGGCTTCACCCAATGCACCTTGCGCGCCGGTACCGCGTCGGCGAACGGCGAGTCTCGTCGCTCGAGCCGGCGGAGACGCGCACCGAGGTCGCGCAGCATCGGCTCGTCGAAGCCGGTGCCGACCTTCCCGGCGTAGCGGAGCGCTTTGCCGTCGTAGTAGCCGATGAGCAGCGCGCCTAACTCCTTCCGGGTCCCCGCCGGCTCGGTGAACCCACCGATGACGAGCTCCTGACTGTTGACGCACTTGAACTTCAGCCAGTCGGGCGAGCGCCGGTGCACGTACGTCGACTCGGCTCGCTTCGCGATGACTCCCTCCCACCGCTTTCGGCACGCCTCCTCGTAGAAGCGCTGGCCTTCGGTGTTCCGGTGCGTCGTGAATCGCAACGGGCCGCCGTACGACAGCAGCGATCGGAGCACACGTTTCCGGGAGCGGAGCGAGAGGCCCGTGACGTCGTAGCCGTCGACGCGCAGTACGTCGAAGACGTAGTAGTAGACGGCGACGCCGCTCTGTCGCGCCTGCTCCGGATCCCTCGTCTGCATGCGGCGTTGGAGACGCGAGAAGCTCGTGGAGGAGCCCTCGAACGCCACGACCTCCCCGTCGACGGTGAAATCGCGTACGCCCTGGGCGCTCAACGCGTCCGCGATCTCCGGATACGCCCCGTCGAGGACCTGTTGGCTGCGTGAGAAGAGGTGGGTCGACCTGGCGGAGCGCACTCCGAGCATGCGCTCGCCGTCGAACTTCCGCTCGTAGATCCAGTCTCGGCTCGAGAAGTAGTGGTCCGTCAGCGTTGCCAGCATGGGCGACGCCCACTTCGCCGAACCGGTCCGCCGGATCCCGGCCCGATCGGCCGGCGTTAGGTCGTCCAGGACGCTCACGCCACCACGGACTACCTTGCTGAACCGTGGCGAGCAATCAGACGTCCGTGACCGTGAGCGGACTCTGGCTCGGCGGCTGGCTCTTCACGATCGGCTACGCCCATCCGCACTTCTGGCAGATCGTCCTCGCCATCCTCATCTGGCCGTACTACGTCGGGGACGCCGTCGCGAGCGCCTGAACGGTAGGCTCGTCCTCGACACGACGGCGATGGAGCTCGCCGAGAACCGCGGTGTCGTTCCGCTGATGGCTCCTACCAGACGATCGTCCGGGAGGAGCACATGCGGTTCGTGTGGGTCGGCGTCGCCGGTGCGGTGGGCGCCATCGTGCGGTACGCCATCGGCCTGAGCATCGACCAGTCCCGGTTTCCGTGGGCCACGCTCGGCATCAACGTGTCGGGCGCATTGCTGCTCGGCTTCTTCCTGGCCGTCGCGCTCGGGCACCTCCCCGTGTCGGTCCTGACCCCGGTCGCGGTCGGGCTGATCGGAGGGTTCACGACGTTCTCGACGTTCACCTGGGAGGCGTTCACTCTCGGGCGGACGGGCCGGGCCGAGCTCGCGGCTGTGTACGTCGCGGTGTCCGTCTGCGCCGGGCTCGTAGCGGCGTGGACCGGATATACGGCCGGGCGGGCGATGCACTGAGCGCGTGGTCGGTCAGCCCTCGCCGACGGTGACGACGACCTTGCCCTTCGCCCTGCGGTCGGCGAGCTCCCGGATGGCCTCGGCGGCGCGGTCGAGCGGGTACGTCGAGGACACGTGCGGGCGCAGCTTGCCGGCCCGCCACCACGCCACGAGCTCCTCGACGTTCCGGCGGTGACGCTCGGGCTCCCGCCCGACGAACGCGCCCCAGAAGACGCCGACGATGTCGCAGCCCTTGAGCAGCGTGAGATTCAGCGGGATCGCGGGAATCTCGCCGGCGGCGAAGCCGATGACGAGGAACCGCCCTTCCCACGCAGTGGCGCGCAACGCGGGCTCGCTGTAGGGGCCGCCCACCGGGTCGTACACGACGTCGGCGCCTGCGGAGCCGGTGAGCTCGCGGATGCGCGCCTTCAGATCGTCGGTGGCGTAGTTGATCGTGTCGGCGGCGCCGTACTCACGGCAGAGGTCGAGCTTGTCGTCGCTCGATGCGGCCGCGATAACTGTCGCACCCATCAACGCGCCGAGGTCGACGGCGGCCAGACCGACGCCGCCGGCGGCGCCGAGCACAACAAGGGTCTCGCCCGCCTTGAGGTGGCCACGGTCCTTCAGCGCGTGGTGCGCGGTGCCGTAGGCGTAGAGGAACGCCGACGCGGGGCCGAAGTCGATGCCTTCCGGGATCGGGATCAACGACCGGGCATCCACGGCGATCTGCTCGGCCAGCCCGCCCCACCCGGTCGACGCGAACACGCGGTCGCCGATCTTCACGCCCTCGACGTCCGGACCGACCGAGCGCACGACGCCGGCGACCTCGGCACCCGGGGAGAAGGGGAGCGGGGGCTTGAACTGGTACAGGTTCTGGATGATGAGGACGTCGGGGAAGTTCACCGCGCACGCCCTCACGTCGACGACGACCTGACCCGCACCCGCCGTCGGCTCCTCGACGTCCTCGACCGTCAACGACTCGGGTGGTCCGTACTGCCGGCAGAGGACGGCGCGCATGACGGCACCGTATCCAGGCGTGAACGGGAGGTGCTTCGGGACGTCCGGCGCCTCTCAGGTGTCCTTCATGTCTCTTTCTTGCCTTTCCGGGATCTGAGCGGTAACAGTCGTGGGTGCGCACGGCGGCCCCCCCGGCCGGGCCGGACACCGAGTTGCCGTCCCGGCAGGCCGGGCGGACGGTGCCGTCCCTCGATTACCAGCCCGCGCTCGACGGGCTGCGAGCTCTGGCCGTGCTGGGGGTGCTCCTCTACCACGCGCAGGTGAGCTGGGCGCCGGGCGGCTTTCTCGGCGTCGACGCCTTCTTCGTCCTGAGCGGCTTCCTCATCACGTCGCTGCTCGTCGACGAGTGGCAAAAGCACGGGCGCATCGACCTGCGTGCGTTCTGGGCCCGCCGGGCGCGCCGGCTGCTCCCGGCACTCGTGCTCGTCGTCATCGCCGTGGGCGTCTACGCGCTCTTCGTGGCCCGCCCGAACGAGCTCGACCGGATCCGGGGCGACGTCTTCGGCTCGCTGTTGTATGTCGCCAACTGGCGCCAGCTCTTCGAGTCGTCGTACTTCGCCCAGCTGGCCACGCCGTCGCCGCTCCGCCATACATGGTCGCTGGGAATCGAGGAGCAGTGGTACCTCGTGTGGCCGCTCGTGCTGTTGCTCGCGCTGCGATTCACGCAGGCGCGCCGGTGGGTCGTGATCGGCTTGATCGGAGCGCTCGCGATCGGATCCGCGGTGTTGATGGCGCTGCTGTTCGACCCCCGCGACCCGTCGCGCGTCTACTACGGCACCGATACGCGCGCCCAGGCCCTGCTCGTCGGCGCGCTCCTCGCGCTGCTCGTCCTGCAACCCAGGCGGCGACCACGTCAAGCGCGGGCCACCGCGGGGCTGATCGGGATCGAAGTCGTCGGGATCATCGCCATCGTCTACCTCGGATGGCTCTGGACGCACGTCGCCGACACCTCGACGTGGATGTATACGGGCGGCTTTCTCGTCGAGGCGCTGGCCGTCGCCGCGCTCATCGCCGCCGCGACCCGGCCGTACTCGCCCATCCTCGGCCCGCTGCTTTCGATCGCGCCGCTGCGCGCGATCGGCCGGATCTCGTACGGCGTCTATCTGTGGCACTGGCCGGTGTACATCTATCTCACACCGGCGCGCACCGGGCTGGACGACGGTGCGTTGCTCCTCGTGCGGCTCGCGGCCACGTTCGGCCTCGCCGTGCTGTCGTACCGGCTGCTCGAGCAGCCCATCCGCCACCGCACGATGAGCCGCCCGCGCGCGCTCGCCGTCACCGCGTTCCTCAGCGGGACGGCCGTGGCCGCCCTGGTGGCGGTGGCGGTCGTTGCGGGAACCACGGCGTCTCCCGTCAGCGGCCTCGAGCGGGCCGCGGGACGCTCATCGGCGCCAGTGCCCGTGACCCGACTCAATCAGGTCGTCGTGCCGCGCGTGCTGATCGCGGGCGATTCCGTGGCGCTCACCCTCGGGTACTGGCTCGACCCGCGCCAGGACACGCGCGGGGTGCAGGTTCGCACCGAGGCCACGCTCGGGTGTGGGCTCACCGGCGGCACCGTGCACAGCCAGGGCAACGACATCCCGACGACGGAGGACTGTGCCGGGTGGCCGCTGCGGTGGCGCAAGACCGTCGACGAGTACCAACCGTCCGTGGCCGTCGTCCTCGTCGGTGCCTGGGACGTCGTCGACCACCGCGTCAACGGCGACGTGCTGTCCGTCGGGACCCCGGCGTGGACTGCGTACATGACGCAACAGCTCGACACGGCGACGAGCGTCCTCGGCGCTCGCGGCGCCCGCGTGGTCCTGTTGACCTCGCCCTGCTTCGGGCAGCCGGAAAGCGGGTTGGGCGGCATCCCCGAGCGCTCGGACCCGGCGCGAGTCCGCGATCTCAACCAGCTGCTCCGCAGCTACGCGAAGGCTCACCCCACCCGGGTGTCGCTCGAGGACCTCCACACCTTCCTCTGTCCGCGGGACCAGTTCTCGGCGACGGTGCGCGGCGTGGCCGCCCGCGACCCGGACGGCACGCACCTGTCGCCCGAAGGCGCCAAGACCGTGTGGCGCTGGCTCTCGGGGGAGCTCAGGGCCGACGGCCTGCTCCGGAGCGGATGACCGGCTCCGCCGCGGCATCGAACGGGCTGTAGTCGACACCCGCCGTCGGGAGATGGATGCGCGCGATCGTGCCCCCGCCGGGGGCGGGCCCCAGCGTGACGGTGCCGCCGTGTCCGTCGACCACCCGGCGCACGATTGCGAGCCCCAGCCCCGAGCCCGGCATCGCCCGCGCCGCGGGTGCCCGGTAGAAGCGGTCGAACACCCGCGGGAGGTCCTCGGCGTCGATGCCGGGACCGTGGTCGCGCACGCTGATCGTGCCGTCGTGCAGGCCGACCTCGACGCTCCCGCCCTCGGAGCTCCATTTGCACGCGTTGTCGAGGACGTTCACGAGCGCCCGCTCGAGTTGCTTGCGGCGCCCGTCGGTGCGGGTGGGCTCGAGGTCGAGCGCGATGGTGACGTCGGGCGCCCGCAGACGCGCCCGGTCGACGGCGGCGCTCAGGAGCCGGTCGAGATCGATCTCGGTGGTCTCCTCGGTCGGCGTCTCCGTGTCCCGGGCGAGCTCGACGAGGTTGTCCATGAGCGCGCTCAGCTCCGCCACCTGGTGGGAGACGTCGGCGAGGAGCCGCCGCCGCTCGGGCTCCGGCATCGCCGGCCGTCCGGCGAGGACTTCGACGTTCGTCTGCAGGCTGGTCAACGGAGTCTGCAGCTCGTGGCTGGCGTCCCGGAGGAGCTCCCGCTGTTGCTCGCGAGACGTATTCAACGCGGCCAGCATCGCGTTGAGGCTCGACGCCAGCCGCCCGAGCTCGTCGCGCCGGCGGACGTCGATCGACGCCGCGAGGTCCTGCGTCGTCGCCACCCGCTCGGCGGCCCGGGTGAGCCGCGCCACCGGGCGGAGGCTCGCCCGCGCCACGACGAGCGCGAGGAGCGCCGCGACCAGGATGCTCAACCCGCCCACGATCAACAGCGTCGTGCGGAGGTCCGCGATGGTGGCGTCGACGTCGTCGACGTCTTGGGCGAACTGGACTGACCGGCCGTCACGAGCCGTGGTGCTCGCCACGCGCAGGTGGCGTCCGTTGACATGCGTGTCGCGAAGCGTGAAGCGGGGGTTGCCCCGGGCGATGGCCACATCGGTACGGCTGACGGGAATGGCCGTGGGCTGGTTCAGGGGAGCCTGGCTGCGCCCGTCCGCAAAGGTGACGCGCATGTAGTCGCGTGCGTTCGGCGTCGGCAGCCCGAAGTAGGGCAACGCGATCTCGGGGACCGGCAGCTTGGCGAGCCGTGTCGCGTCGGTCCGTACCGAGTCGTCGGTCTGGTCGTGCAGGCGGTTGCTGACGGTGAAATAGGAGACGACCGACGCCAGCACGACGGTCACGGCCACGGCCAGCACGCAGAGCAGCGTGAGGCGGACGCGGAAGCTCATGGCTCGCGGAGCACGTAGCCGACGCGGTGCACCGTGTGCACCAGGCGGGGCTCGTCCCCCGCCTCGGTCTTGCGCCGCAGATAGCCCACGTAGACCTCCAGTGAGTTGGAGGTCGGCTTCGTCCCGTAGCCCCAGACGCGGTCGAAGATGAACTCGCGTGTCAGCACGCGGCGCGGGTGGCGGAGCAACAGCTCGAGGAGAAAGAACTCCGTCGGCGTGAGCCGGATGAGCCGCTCACCCCGACGAGCCTCACGCGTCTCGACATCGAGGCTCAGATCCGCGAACCGGAGCACCTCGGCGGTTCCCGTCGACCGCCGGAGGAGCGCGCGCATCCGCGCCAACAGCTCGTCCAGCGAGAACGGCTTAGTGAGGTAGTCGTCGGCGCCGGCGTCGAGGCCCATCACCCGGTCCGAGACGAGGTTCCGCACGGTCAACATCAGGACGGGCGTCGAGTCGCCGCCGGCCCGGAGTCGCCGGCACACCTCGAGGCCGTCGACCCCGGGCATCAGGAGATCGAGCACGACGGCGTCGACGCGCTCGGACGCGAGCACGTCGAGTGCCTCGCCACCCTCGCGCGCGAGCCGCACTTCGTACCCTTCCAACGTCAGGGCACTGCGCACCGACCGGCGCACGGCCGGTTCGTCGTCCACCACGAGGATCCGCATTGCGCCCCAGTGTTCCTGTCGGTCCTGAGAATGTCCTGAGCGGTTGTTGACGGCAAACACGCGTCCGGCAACGATCGCCACAACAGACCGATGCACGCCGCCGAAGGGCAGCCGGGGGGAGTCATGACCACGAACGAGCGCTCGGTCGGTCGTTACCTGCGTTGGCTGCTTGCAGCTTTGTCGCTCGGAGCGGGCGTGATCCACTTCGCGGTGGCCGGCGAGCACTACGAGGTGACGTGGGCGCACGGCACGTTCTTCGCCGTCGTGGCCTGGTTGCAGCTGTCGTGGGCGGTGGCGGTCGTGCTGCGGCCGAATCGCTCGGTCCTGACGGCGGGCGTGCTCTTGAACGCCGCGATCCTCGGGGTCTGGGCGGTCTCCCGGATCTGGGGCGTGCCGATCGGTCCCGACGCCTGGACGCCCGAGGCCATCGGCTGGCCGGACGCGTTGTCGTCGGTGTGCGAGCTCGGCATCGTCGCGCTCGCGCTGGCCGTACTCGTCCGTCCCGCGTTGGCGCAGCATCGGGCCCGGCCCGCGCTCGCCGTTCCCGTCGTCGGCATCGCCGGCCTCGGCGTGGCGGTGATCTCGTCCCTGGCGTTCACTCCCGCACTCGCGTCGTCCCACCAGCACGGTGAGACCGACGGAGGCCACACGCATGGCGTCGCCGCATCCAGTCAGGAAGGTTCGGCGCTGCCCGGTCACCATCACGGAGTCACGACGTTGAACGGGGCAAAGGTCACGGGCGTGAAGGCCCAGGACGTGGTGGCGGAGTCGCAGCCGAATCAGCCGCTCGACGCCACCACGCGTTCCGAGCTCAAGACGCAACTCAGCGCAGCCCGTGACTACGCGCTCCGGTATCCCACGGTTGCCGACGCGTTAGCGGGCGGGTTCCGCGTCGCCGGCGGGTTCGCCCCCGGGAGCGGCGCGCACTACATCTCCTACGGTGGCCTGACCGGCGCGGGGTCGTTCGATCCCGCCAAGCCTCTCGCGCTCATCTACGACGGCACGAGTCCCACGTCGCAGATCATCGGTCTCATGTACTACGGGTTGGGCGACTCGGCGCCCGAGGGGTTCGCGGGCCCGAACGACCACTGGCACCGGCACAGCAACGTGTGCATCAAGAGCGGTCCCAGCGGGATCGAGACGCCGTTCCCCGCCGACCAGGACGTCACCGCGGCGCAGTGCACGGCAGCGCAGGGGAGCCTTCTGAAGACGACCGGTTACATGGTGCACGCGTGGGTAGTGCCGTCGTGGGAGAGCCCGCTGGGCGTCTTCTCGCACGACAACCCCGACGTCCGCTGCGCCGACGGCACCTACCGCACCGACAAGGCCGGGTTCTGCGCCGGCACCTAGCTCACGACTCGCGGAGCATGCCCGTCGACTGACCGACTTCGATGAGGTGACCGTCGGGGTCGCGGACGTACGCGCGGATCTCACGTCCGTGGTCCTTGGGCTCCGTGAGGAACTGCGCACCCTCCCGGCGCCAGTCGTCGTACACGGCCGCGATGTCGGCGACGCGGACATTGAGGAACGCGCTCGTGCGGTTCGGGTCGGTTGGCGTCTCGAGGACGACGCCCGGCTTGTCGTCGGTCGGACCTCCGCCTTCGTTGAAGATCAACCACGAGTTGGCGACCCGCATGATCACCGGACTTCGCTCGTTGACGACGGTGCCGCCGAGCAGCTTCGCGTAGAACTCGCGCGACCGGTCCATGTCGGAGACCACGAGGAAATGCGTGATCACAAACCCGTGGTCGGGTGCGGGAAAGTCCTCCCGGGCCATCGGGCTCCCTCCCTTGCGTTCGGAACTACCCACGCCACCCCGCGGGTCGGGACGTTCACGGGTCGGAGACCCGGAGTCTTCCGATCTCAGCCGGTGGCGCCGACCGTTGGCAAGCGGGCGCCCGTGGCTCACGTCGACCGAGGCGGCGGCGGCGGGCCGTAGGCTGAGGCCAACGACTTGGAGGAGAGGGCCCATGTGCCGAAACATCACCGAGCTGCGCGGGCTCGAGCCCCCGGCGACCCGCGAAGAGATCGAGGCCGCCGCCGGTCAGTACGTCCGGAAGGTCAGTGGCATCTCCAAGCCGAACCCAGCCTTGGCCGAGCACATGGAGGCGGCCGCGCTCGAGATCGCGTCGATCACCGAGCGGCTGCTGGCCGAGGTCCCGAAGCGTCGCCAACCCCCGAAGAGCCTCCCGCCGTTGCGCCGCCCGGAGGTGCGGGAGCGGTTGGGGCTGGGTGCGTTCCCGGCCTGAGACGTCAACCCTCGCCGGCGAGCTGACCGGTGTAGGGCCCCCGGCCGGTGACACACGCGGCGCCGCAGCGCGCGCCCAGGACGAGGGCATCGGGCAGCGGTCTACGGTCCGCCAGCCCGAAGGTGAGACCGGCCGCGAAGCAGTCGCCGGCGCCGTAGGCGTCGACGGGCGCTCCGGGGAGCGGCGCAGCTGTCCAGGTCGTCGTGGACCCGTCGAGCGCCTCGACGATCCCGCCGGCGGCACCGGCCGTGCTCGCCACCAGTCGGGGCGGCGGCGCCAGGTCGCCGGGGTGGTACCGCTCGCCGGCGTCGCGGCTGCTCGAGACCAGCATGTCGAGCTGGACCCCCGCGGCCGCCAGGGGCCCGAGGGCGCGCGCCGTCGACACGAGCGTGCGTGCTGACCGCGCGGTTCGCACCGCGTCGGTGTCGCCGGCGGTGAAATAGACGCCGTCCATGCCGGCGAGCTCGCGCCACGGCAGAGGGTCGTCGCCCCGGGGCCCGACCCGGTCGCCCATCACCGTGATCGTGCGCTCGGCGCGGGCATCGGTGAAGACGAATGCCCGCCGCTGCGGCTCGGGGCGCCACGCCACCTCGACGCGCACTCCCAGGGCCGTCAGCTCCTGGTGGACGCGATGACCGAGCTCGTCATCTCCCAGGGCGGTGAGGAACAGGCAACTCCCCGCCAGGCGCGCCAGCTGCACGGCGGCCACGGCGCCCCCGCCTCCTGGCTCCTCCCAGGAGTCGAGGGCGTGAACGATCTCGCCGGCGGCCGGTACACGCGCGACGCGCGCGAACTCGATCCATTCCACGTGCCCGACGACCGCAACCTCGATCAAGGCGTGCAGTCAGGCCGGCGCGGCGGCGCCGGACTCGAGGCGGTCCACGTTGTCGTCCAGTTCGTCGTCGGACTCGCCGGGAGAGTCCGACCGCCGGTACCAGAGCAGCACGACGACGCCGCCGATGGCGGCGAGCATCGTGAGGGTGTTGATCCAGTTCGCCAGCAGCACCTGGAACGTGTGCCGCCGCAGGAACACCTGCGGGAACACGGCGTTCCCGAACCGGTCGTCGATCATGACGATGGCGAAGAACAGGACGGCGTACGCGCCCACGCGCCACCGCCAGCGCAGCGCCAGGAGCGGCAGCGCCCATGCCGCGAACCACGGCGCGGTGTACACCGACGCGAACAGGTAGGCGAGGAGCGCGCCTGCGGTGACGAAGAGCGGCGTGGGCTCGCGGATCCGGCTGGCGACGAAGATCGCGGCGACCGCGAGCACGACGACGAGCGCGTAGGTGGACAGGTGCGCCTGCGAACCGAGCTCCACGTAGCCGTACCCGACGGCCCTCCGGATGCCGTTGGGCGCGGCGAGGTTCCATGGGGAGTGGGGGAGGATCGTGTCGCGTGCTTCCAACACCGGGTTGATGACGTCGCGGAAGCCGGCGAGCAACAGCATCGGCACCGTGACGACGACGGCAACGCCCACGGGTCGCACGAGCGCCCGAGGCCCGCGCTTGTACGCCAGCCAGACGAGGTAGGCGACCAGAGCGAGCCCGGCCGTCGCCTTGACGAGCGCGGCGGCAGTGAATGCGAGCGTCGCCCAGGTGTGCCGCTCGCGGGTGGCGAGGAGCACGCCGGCGAGGATGCCGAGGCCGACGAGAGCGTCGTTGTGGCCCGCGTTCACGACCATGTACGCGGTCACCGGATTCAACCCGACGATGGCCACCGCCGCCGCGCTGCGGACGCGCTGCGCGATCAGCACGAGAGAGAGGAAAACAGCCGCCGCCGCGATCAGCTGGTACGCGAGGCGTGTCGGCAGGGGATGGTCGCCCGCGACCACCGCCACGGCGGCGGTGAGGCCGATGAACACCGGGCCGTAGCGGGCCGTCGTCTTCGCCCAGTACGGGTTCACGTGCTCGAACAGCGGATCGTCCGGGAAGTCGGACGGCGGGTGCACGTACGGGTTCTCGTGATGCCGGACGATCGTCCGCCCGTACATCCCGTACGCGTAGACGTCGTCGCTGGAATGCGCCGGGGCAAGCGCCGATCCCAGGAGCAATCCACCGCTCATCGCGAGCATCGTGCCGACCCCGAGCCAGCGCCGGAGCGATCCCGATGCCAGGAGGAGCGCGAGCGCCCCGAAGGCGACGATCAGCACCGCGAGCACGGCGTACGGGCCCAGCGACGGCTCGGCGAGCACGATCACGGAGGTCGCCGCGACCGAGACGACGAGGAGGCCGAGCGCGGCGAGTCGGCTGGGCGGCATCCGTCCGGCTGGCACCGGCCAACGCTAACCGGGGTCGTCTTCCCGAACCGGTGCTCTGCCGCCGCTTATCGTGTTGCCGTGGGCATCAGCAGCGAAGCCCAGGGTTTGCTCGCCGGAGTCCGCGTCCTCGACCTCAGCATCTGGCGCCCGGGGCCGTACTCGACGCAGCTGCTCGTCGAGATGGGCGCCGACGTCGTGAAGGTGGAGCCACCCGGCGGCGACCCGATGCGCGTCTTCCCCACGCTGTTCGCGGTCCTGAACGCGGGCAAACGCAGCGCGGCCGTCGATCTGAAGAGCGAGTCGGGGCGCAGCGCGGTGCTGACGCGCGCCGAGGACGCGGATGTCGTCGTCGAGGGGTTCCGCCCCGGCGTCGTGCGCGCGCTCGGCGTCGACGACGACGCCGTCCGGGTCGTCAATCCCTCGATCGTCTACTGCTCGATCTCGGGGTACGGACAGACGGGCCCGCTCGCGACCGTGCCCGGCCACGATGTCAACTACCAGGCGTGGGCGGCGGTGCTCGAGCCGCGAGCGGGCGAGGGCCCGGTCGTCGCCCGCCCGCCGATCGCGGACCTCGCCGGCGGGGTGTACGCGGCGATGGCCGTGTGCGCGGCCCTGGTGCGACGGGCGCGCACCGGCGAGGGCGAGTCGATCGACGTGTCCATGACCGACATCCTCGCCAGTTGGATCGGCGCCGTCCCGCCCCTGACCCTCCCGGACGGCCAGGCGGTCGGGGGGAGGGTCCCGGGGTACGGGACGTTCGCGACCGCGGACGGCGGTTGGATCGCGCTCGGCGTCATCAGCGAAGACCACTTCTGGTCTGCCCTCGTGCGCGCGCTGGGTCTCGACGACGCCGCTGCACTGTCGTTCGACGAGCGGCTCGCGCTCGGCAACGGGCTGGCGACGCGGATCGAGGCGGCGATCGCGACGCGCGATCGTGACGATTTGGTCGCTGAGCTCGGCGAGGTCGGGGTGCCGATCGCGCCGGTCCTCTCGCAGCAGGAGATGGTGACCGCGCCGCCGTTCCGGAGTCGCGGCACGGTCATGGACGGGCCCGATGGTGGCCCCGTCATGCAGCATCCGCTGAAGTACCGGAACCAGCCCGGACGCGTCCCGCCCGACGTGCCACCACTCGTCGAAGGCCCGGGTCACCTCCCGCCGTGGAGGCCCGGGTAGCGCGCATTCCCTCAGAGGGGTATCGGCACGCCGCGGGGTGATCTCGAGCCCTGCCGTACGATCACATCGCCGTGGCCGGGCGAAAGCGGAGGGGGAGTGATGCCGGCAAACGACCCAACCTGGAACTTTCAGGACGCGGCCAGCAAGGAGCGTGTGCTGACGGTCCTGCAGGGCGAGATGGACGCCATGTTCGACCTCGTCGCCGACCCGAACCGGTGGGAGGCGCCGACTGC
>DATFVT010000191.1:0-2437 GCA_035260105.1 Acidimicrobiia bacterium | reverse complement strand
AGGTCGACGTCGACCCGGATGTCGCCGTCGTCCGCGTCGAACGCCTCGTCCCACTCGACCTCGCCGGTACCGGCGTCGTCGCTGACGAGCAGGTCCAGCGAGGGCAGCGCCCGCCGGACGTCACGGGCGGCGGGGAGCAGCGCGGCGCACGTCAGCACGACGCCCGCCTCCGCGTGCCCGAGGACCGCGATCAGCTCCCGCAGCGACAGACGCGTGTTCGTAGGCACCGCCACCGCGCCCGCCTTGTGGATGGCGGCGTAGGCGACCAGGAAGCGCAGGCACTCCTCGCTCGGGAGATAGATCGACACCCGATCGCCCGGCTCGACGCCGCGCGTCACGAGTCCGCGGGCCAGCGCGTTCGAGCGCCGATCCCATTCCTCGAAGGTCAGCGACCCGCCCGAGCCGAGGTCTCGGTACGCGGTCTCGCCGCCGTCGCGCTGCGCCAGGAAGCGCAGCTGGTCGACGAGCAGCTCCCCCCAATCCGGCATTGCTCACCTTCCCCGATGGGGTGATTCCGTCTTTCCGAAGGGTGGCTACATCGAGAACGCCATGCTCGGGATGGCGCTGCCGTTCTCGACCGATGCGAACAGCTCGGCCTTGCGGGCGATGAGGTCCTCGACCGTCCAGCGCTTCCCGCCCGCGGCGAGCTGGTTGGCGAGTGACCAGCCCCGCATGAGGTACACGGTGTCGCCCCACATGACGAAGACCTGTCCGCTCACGTCGGCGGCGGCGTCGCTGGCGAGGAAGCCGATCAGGGGCGCCATGTTGTCGGGGTGCCAGGCGTCGTACTCGCCCTCCTTCGCCGCCATCAGCTGGTCGGCGCCAGCGACGGTGTCGGTGAGGCGGGTACGGGCGCGGGGTGCGATCGCGTTCACGGTGACGCCGTACTTCTGGAGCTCGCGTGCGAGCACGATGGTCATCGACGCGATGCCGGCCTTCGCCGCCGCGTAGTTCGATTGACCGGCGTTGCCGAACAAGCCGGACTCGCTGGACGTGTTGATGATCCGGCCTGCGACCGGCTGACCCGCCTTCGACTGCTCGCGCCAGTACACGGCCGCGAACCGGCTGGGTGCGAAGTGCCCCTTGAGGTGGACCCGGATCACGTTGTCCCAGTCCTGCTCCGAGAGGTTGAAGCTCATGCCGTCGCGCAGGATCCCGGCGTTGTTCACGAGGATGTCGAGCCGGCCGAAGGCGTCGACCGCCTGTCCTACGAGCGCCTCCGCGCCCGACCAGGACGCGACGTCGTCGTAGTTGGCGACCGCCTCCCCGCCGTTCTTCGCGATCTCGTCGGCGACTTCCTGCGCCGGTGTCTTGTCTTCGCCTTCGCCCTCGCGCGCGCCGCCGAGGTCGTTGACGACGACGTTCGCGCCCTCGCTCGCGAGGAGCAGCGCCTCGCCCCGGCCGATCCCGCGGCCGGCCCCCGTCACGATCGCGACCTTGCCGTCGAGCGCACCCATCTCGTTCCCTCTCTCCTCTTCCATCACGGGCCGAGGAGACCTTACTGACTCTCACGTCAGGTACGCTGACCCGGCCGAAAGCTGCCCGGGAGGACACAAATGCCGGATGCCGTCATCGTCTCCGCCGCCCGCACCGCCATCGGGACGGCGCGCAAGGGTTCGCTCGCCGACGTCGACGTGTTCGAGCTCGCCAAGGCGTCGATCGGCGAGGCGCTCAAGCGCTCGAGCGTCCCGGCCGAGGACATCGACGACATCATCTTCGGCGAGTCGCTCCAGGGCGGCGGGTGCGTGGCTCGCTATGCGGCCGTCGACCTCGGCCTCACCGACGTCCCCGGGCTGGCGCACAACCGCCACTGCGCCTCGGGCATGGCCCCCATCCAGACCGCGGCCGCCGGCATCCGCGCCGGCATGGACCGGGTCGTCATCGCCGGCGGGGCCGAAAGCATCACGCAGAGCCCCACCGTGATGAAGAAGCTGCCGGGGCCGTACGCGGGCGTGGAGCCGTGGTTGTCGCCCAGCCACCCGGCGACACCCGACGCGCCCACGATGGACATGTCGATCACCGTCGGATGGAACACCGCGGTGAAGGCGGGCGTCAGCCGCGAAGAGATGGACGACTGGGCGTACCACTCGCACATGCGCGCCGTCGCCGCCACCGACGACGGCCGTCTGCGTGAGGAGATCTTCGGCATGGAGGTGCCCGTCCGCGGCAAGCGGGGAGAGACGCGCACGTTCGACGTCGACGAGCATCCCCGCCGCGACACGACGCCCGAGAAGCTCGCCCAGCTGCCGCCGCTGCACCCTGAGATCGAGGGGTTCAGCATCACGGCCGGCAACTCGTCGGGCCTCAACGACGCCGGCTGCGCCGTCGTCGTGACCGAGCGGGACTACGCCGACGAGCACGGGCTCGAGCCGCTCGCGATCGTCCGGTCCTGGGCCTCGGTGGGGGTCCCGCCGCGTGACACCGGCCTGGCGCCGAC
>DATFVT010000190.1:0-3042 GCA_035260105.1 Acidimicrobiia bacterium | reverse complement strand
GTGCCCGACCACGCTGCTGCGCGCGCACATCGAGGACCCCGCCGCCGCCGACCCGCTGTGGCGGCACATGCGCGACTTCGCCGCCCTCGGCGACGGCCCCCTCACCGACCTGTGCGTGTTCCTCGAGGAGACCGGCTACGTCGCCGCGCCCGGTCCGTTCTTCCCGACGGTCGCGCTGTTCGCACCCGTGCTCGCCACCGCCGGCCACGAGCTGCTCGCTCCCGCGCTGGCCGGCGAGATCACCGGCACGGTCGCCGTCGCCGGCGCCGACGGCGTGTGGGAACCGAACGAAGACAGCGTGAAGACGTTCGTCCCCGATGCCGACCGCGTGGACTGGGTCGCGGTCGTCTCGACGGGCCCCACGGTGACACTCGTGCAGTCACCGAAGACACGGCCGGTGGCGACGGTCGATTTCTCGCGGCGCTTCTTCGAGGTCGACGCCGGGCCGGGCGCAGCGCCGGCACAGTCGGTCGACGCCGAAGCGTTCCAGTCGGTGCGGGAGCGGGCGACGATCGCACTGGCGGCCGAGATGGTCGGCACCGCCCGCCGCCTGTTCGACATGGCGCTGGCGTACGCGAAGGAACGCGTGCAGTTCGACGTGCCGATCGGGTCGTTCCAGGCCATCCAGCACAAGCTCGCCGAGATGGCCCTCGACCTCGAGCGGGCAACGAGCGCGGTCGCGTACGCGGCGATGGCGGTCGACGCCAAGGACGCCGACCGGCACCGTGCCGCGCACGTGGCGAAGGCCGCCGCCGGCGCCGCCGCCACCCGCGCCGCCAAGGACGGCATCCAGATCCACGGCGGCATCGGCTACACGTGGGAGCACGACCTGCATCTCTTCATCCGCCACGCCTACGGCTCCGAGGCGTGCCTCGGCACGAGCGCCTGGCACCACGACCGCCTGGCGGACCTGCTGTTCTGAGGTTCAGCGCGTCGCCGACGCGAGCGCGTCGGCGACGAACGGGTAGGCGGCCTCGGCCCACACCGTGTGGCCGGCGCAGTTGGGATGGAAGAGGTCGGGGCAGAAGACGTCGCGGGCCCGGAACTGCTCGTCGGTGAGCGCGGCGACCGGGACTTTGGCGACGTGGTCGTGGCGGCCGGCGACGCGAGCGTGGGCGCGGTCGAACTGACGGCTCCGTCGGGTCGCCAGCGCCTTCAGCGGGTGCGCGAGCCGCGGGATGTTGCCGAGGTCGCCGACACCCGTGAGCACGACCTCCGTCCCCGCCTCCCCGAATGCTTCGACCAGCGCGTCGAGGTCGGCCTCGAATCGACGCAGGCGGGTGCCGTGCATGGCGTCGTTGGCGCCCACGGAGACGACGGCGACGTGAGGGCGCAGCTCCTGGGCGGCGGGGAGCTGCGTGACGAGGGCGTCGCGGACCCGTGACCCGCCGGCGGCAACACTCACCAGTCGGACCCGGACGTCGGCCGCGAGCCGCCGCGCGACCTGGCGTGCCCAGAGGTCGTCGCGGCGTTCGAGGCCGGGCCCGGTGACGGTGGAGTCGCCCAGCAGGACGAGCCGGACCTCGGGGGCGGAATCGGGGCCGAACACGCCGTCGGGGTCGAGGTCCGTGAAGCTGGGAAGCGGGCGGTGGGCGACGTACCAGAACTGCGCGGCGACCGTCCCGACGGCCGCCGCGGCCGCGAACGGGATCCCGGCAGCTCCGGCCATGCCGAGTCTTAGACGCGCGCTCACGAACGCATTGTCCGACGGCGCGCGCCGAATCGGGTGGATTTCGGCGCGGGTTAGGAGCGGAGCGCGCCCGGCTCGTCGAGCCAGCGGTTGAGCGCCGCCGTCCGGGCGTTCCGGCAGATCAGCACGTGCTCGACCGCGCGGCGGACGCGCCGCTGCTGGCCCGCCGTGACCGACACCTGCCGCAGGAGGTAATCGGCCTGCCGGCCGTGGTCCTCCTCGGCGTAGGCGTGCACCTTGAAGTTCTCGACCTCGAGGCCGTAGTGGTCGCGCATGCCCTCGTACATCTTGACCGCGTAGTTGGTGGAGGCGGCGAACCGCTCCCCCGCCCAGCCGAAGGCGGCGAGGCCCTCCTCGTACGAGCGGCGCATGTAGAAGAGCGTCGTGAACACCGAGCCGATCGACTCGGGCATGGCCCGGTACGACACCAGCTCGTCGTCCGTGATCCCGAGCTGATGGGCCCAGTCGACCTTCATGTCGACGTGGTTCCGGTCGCCGGCGAAGCCCATCTCGTCGGCGAGGTTCTGCGCCCAGTGCACGTAGTGCTCGCTGTGAGCGAGGTCGACGGCGTCGACGTCGGGCGCGTTCGACACGATCGAGCCGAACTCGGTCGTGTACCACTTGCCGAGGAAGTAGTACTCCTTGCAGAGGCGCTGCAGGAGCTCCATCGACAGCGTGCCGTCGGCGACCCGCTCCCAGACGAGGTTCTTCTCCGTCGCGACCTCGGCTTGGAGCGCCTCGAGGGAGGCCATGAACTCGTCGACGGGCAGGACGGGGGCGATCTCGGCGCCCGACCCGCGGATGTCCTTGAACTCGCGATGCTCGGACACGGCCGCGCCTCCTCCCCGCCTTACGAATCTCTCCGCCTTACGGGACGGACGTCTCCGCTCGACGGGCGAAGGCTAGGATAGAACTGACGTGGGTGTCAGATTCCTCGTCATCCGCGCGGAGCCGGCCACGAGGGGGACGGAGCCATGAACGTCGATCTGGTTCAGCTCGCCGGCCACCGGGGTCGTCTCCACGAGCGCCCGACCGTCGACCAGGTGACGGCGGAAGTCATCCGGGGCGTGATGGAGACCATCTGCTTCGAGATGGCGACCTACGTGTCGCGCACGGCCACGACGCCGATCCTCAACCAGAGCAACGAGCGCAACGCGACCATCCTGGACGCCAAGGGCCGCCTCGCCGCCCTGTCGGTCGGTATCCCGCAATTCATGCTCACCTCGACGCTCCCCGTGCGCTTCGCGCTCGAGTACCTCGGCGTCGACGAGTTCCGCGAGGGCGACGTCTTCGCCGCCAACGACCCCTACCACGGCGGGGGACACCTTCCCGACTACAACGTCTTCGCCCCC
>DATFVT010000189.1:0-7184 GCA_035260105.1 Acidimicrobiia bacterium | reverse complement strand
GTGGTGGACCTCACCGGACAGCTCACGAGCCGCCGCGTCTGGCGCGAGCCCGTGGGGGTCGTCGGCGCGATCGTGCCCTGGAACTACCCGTTCGAGGTGACGATCAACAAGCTGGGCCAGGCGCTCGCCACCGGCAACACCGTCGTCCTGAAGCCGGCACCGGACACGCCCTACAACGCGACGCTCATCGGTCGCCTCGTCGCGGAGCGCACGGACATCCCCGCGGGCGTCGTCAGCGTCGTGCCGGCGTCCGACCACTTGGTGGGCGAAGAGCTCACGCTCTCGCCGAAGGTCGACCTGATCTCGTTCACGGGCTCGACCCCCGTCGGCAAGCGCATCATGGAGAAGGGCGCGGCGACGATGAAGCGCCTGTTCCTGGAGCTCGGCGGGAAGTCGGCGACGATCGTCCTCGACGACGCCGACCTCGCGGCCGCCTGTTTGATCGGGATCGCACCGTGCATGCACGCGGGGCAGGGTTGCGCCATCCCGACGCGCATGCTGCTCCCACGATCGCGCTACGACGAAGGCGTCGAGATCCTCACTGCGATGTACGAGGGTGTGGCCGCCGGCGACCCTCAGGAGCCCGACACGCTGTGTGGTCCGGTGATCTCGGCCAAGCAGCGCGACCGTGTGCTCGCGTACATCCAGACGGGGATCGACGAGGGTGCCAACCTGATCGTCGGCGGCACCGACACGCCGCCCGGAGTCGACGCCGGCTTCTACGTGAAGCCGACGCTCTTCGTCGACGTCGACAACTCGATGGCGATCGCCCAGGAGGAGATCTTCGGCCCTGTCCTCGCCGTCATCCCGTACGACGACGAAGACGATGCAGTCAGGATCGCCAACGACAGCATGTACGGCCTGGCCGGCAACGTCATGTCGAGCTCGCGCGAGCGTTCGATCGCGCTCGCCCGGCGGCTCCGGGCCGGCGTCATCGGTGTCGACGGTGGTGCGGCCTACGGCGCCGACGTTCCGTTCGGTGGCTACAAGGCGAGCGGTGTCGGCCGCCAGAACGGCTACGCCGGCTTCGAGCAGTACCTCGAGGTCAAGTCGGTCGCGTGGCCCGTCGGCTGACCTACCCGCACCGGAATCCTTGCCTCGTGTTCAGGGGTTGAGCTCTCCCGTCGGTCGCGCGACCAGCTCGTTGATGCAAATGCCGTCGGGAAGGCTCATCACGAACGCGATCGTGTCGGCGAGCGGTCTCGAAGCGGCGGGCACGCGGCCGGGGCCCCTCCCGTCGGCGAAGAGCGGAAACTCGGCCGGCGGGACCTCCCCGTCGATGATGATGCCGTCCATGGTCAGACCCTCGGTGTCGAACATCCCGGGCATGACGAAGCTCACGCTGACCCCAGCTCCGGCGAGCTCGAGGCGCAAGGTGTCGACGGCGGCTCGCAGCCCGCGTTTCGACGCGCTGTAGATCCCGGTTCCGGGCATGGCCGTGATGGCTCCGGCCGATCCGACGATCACGATGTCGCGCCGTCCCGACGAAGGGAAGTGCGCGATCGAGTAGCGGATCGTCGCGAGCGGACCGACGAGGTTCAGATCGATCAGCTCGCGCCACCGTTGCGGCGTGCCCGTCGCGATCGACCCGGCCATGCTCCGGCCGGCGGCGGAGACGACGCCGTCGAGACCCCCGAGCGATCGGGCTGCTTCGTCGACGGCCGTCTCGAGGCCGTCGAGGTCCGTGACGTCCGCTCGGATTCCGACCGCTCGCTCACCCAGCTCTTCCTCGAGCTCGTCGAGCCGGTCCTTGCGGCGCGCCAGCATCGCGACCGACCCACCGCAGCCGATGACCGACCGGCACGTCTCGGCGCCGATGCCACTCGACGCACCCGTGACCAGGATGCGTCGGCCGGCGAGGTCGACGCTCACACCCATCCGGTTCTCCTCCCGACCGGCGAACAGCTCACGAGGGTGGTCCCGGGCGCTTCAGACCAAGACCGGCAGCGTCTCCCAACCGCGCACCGTCGACGTCGACGCGAGCTTGGCCGCGTCCTCGTCGACCGTCCATGTGGGGAAACGCTTGAGCACCTCCTCGAGCGCGACCCTTCCTTCGAGCCGAGCCAGCGCGGCCCCGAGGCAGTAGTGGATGCCGTAGCTGAAGGTGAGGTGCCCGCCGGGCTGCCGGTGGATGTCGAACCTGTCCGGATCTGGGAAACGTCGCTCGTCGCGGTTCGCCGAGCCCACGAGGCAGAGCAGCGCGTTGCCCGCCGGGACGACCTCACCCTGGAACTCGGCGTCGCGGGCGACGAACCGGGCGACATGGGGCCCGGGGGGCTCGTAGCGCAGGAGCTCCTCGATCGCGTTCGGGATCAGCGACGGGTCGTCGACGAGCTCCCGGCGTTGCTGCGCGTTGTCTGCCAACACCTTGCCCGTCCAGCCGATCAGCTTCGCGGTCGTCTCGTTCCCGGCCCCGGCGATGATGTTGACGTACGTCAGGATCTCCTCGTGACGGAGCCGGCGGGTGGTCCCGGCCTCGTCCTCGAACTCCGCGTTCAGCAGATCCGTCATGAGGTCGTCGGACGGGTGGTCGGCGCGCCAATCGATGTAGTCGGCGAACACCTGACCATCGAGGGTCGCGGTCGCCGCGTCGATGGGTTGTCCCGGTTCGGTCACGATCCCCGCGTCGACGTAGTCGCGCACGGACTCCTGATCGCTCTCGGGAATGCCGAGCAGCATGCCGATCACCCGCATCGGCATCTGCGCGCCGAGATCCCGGACGAAGTCGAAGCGGCCGGTGCCGACGAGGCGATCGAGGCTGTGAGCACAGAAGTCGCGCACCTGGGGCTCGATGGCCGCCATCTTCCTCGGAGTGAACACCCGTGAGATCAGGCCTCGGTGCATCGTGTGCAGCGGCGGGTCCTCGAAGATGAAGATCCCCGGCGGGAATTCCGCGCCCGCCTTGATGAACTCGAGAACGTCCGACCTCGCGTTGCTGAAGGTCTCACGTTCGGTGAGCCCGCGCTCCACGTCATCTGCGCGGCTCACGGCGTAGAAGCCGTGCGCGTCGTTGCGGTACACCGGCGCCTCGTCCCGGAGTCTCCGGAACACGGGGTAGGGGTCGGAGTTGATCTCGATGTCGTACGGGTCGTAATAGACGTCGCCGGTCTGGTCCACGGTGATGGAGTCCCTTTCGGTCCACGCCCACCGGACGCGACCTGAGTGTCAGCGGAGCTCTCGTTCGCGTCGGTCTCCGCACGCGCCTCTCCGGCTGCCGGACGGTAGCCCTTGCGCCGAGCCGACACAAACGTTAGGTTAGCCAGGGCACAAAGCGGGCGTATCGGCCAGAGCGGTCGTCGGGGGGCGGCATGTCGAGGACGCAGGTGCGAGGCCGCGGAGCACGACGCCGCACGGCGACGTTCGCCGCGGTGTTGGTCGGGGTGACCGTGCTGGGCGTCGCGCGGGCAGGGGCGCAGCAGAATCCGCCGGTCGATCAGCCCGGCGTGACCGACAAGACGATTCGCGTCGGGGGCGTCGCAACCGCGTCGAACGACCCGACCGGTCTCACGTGGAAGTCCTCCTTCGACGGCGTCGAGGCGTACTTCGAGTACGTCAACCGCACCGAGGGCGGCGTGTACGGGCGCAAGCTCGACCTCGCCGCCAAGCGTGACGATCAGCTCGCCAACAACCGGCAGGAGGTGCAGGGGCTCCTCAGCCAGGACAACGTGTTCGCGGTGTTGCCGGTCGCGACGGCGGTGTTCAGCGGCGCCGACCTTCTCACCCAGTCGGGGATTCCCACGTTCGGGTGGAACGTCAACGGGGAGTGGGGGTCAGAGGACCGGGACCCGGGCGCACCCAACCTGTTCGGACAGGGTGGTTCGTTCATCAACTTCAAGACCCCGGGGCCCAACAACTTCCCGCAGGCCTGGCTGCCCAAGAAGCTGGGACGCCAGCGCGTCGGCCTGATCTCGTACAGCGTTCCCCAGGCGGCGGACGTGTGCCGGGCCCAGGCGGACACGATCAAGATGTTCCATACCGGCTCTGTCGTGTTCATGGACACGAGCCAGACGTTCGGCATCCAGGACTACAGCGCCCAGGTTGCCCGGATGGCCGAGAACAAGGTCAACCTCGTCATCGCGTGCCTCGACATCAACGGTGCCGTCAGCCTCGGCCGCGAGATGAAGAAGCAGGGCCTGGACGCGACGAAGCTCCTGCAGAGCGCCTACGTCCCCGACGTCGTCGAGAAGAACGCGCCGTTCCTCGAGGGAAGCTACATGGTGTCCGACGTCACGCCGTTGGAGACGAAGCCGAAGCCCGAGGGCCTGAAGCTCTACGAGAAGTGGATCAGCCGCACCGGCGGCGCCAAGGACCTCAACTCGCTGGTCGGGTGGGTCAACGCGAACCTCTTCGTCACCGGCCTGAAGGCGGCGGGTCCCGACTTCACGCGGCAGAAGGTCGTCGATGCCATCAACCAGATGAAGGACTACAAGGCCGGTGGGATCCTCGCCGGCATCGACTGGACCACGGCGCATCGAGCGCCATCCCCGTGCTACACGTGGGTGAAGGTCGTGAACGGCAAGTTCAAGCCGGTGTTCGGGTCGCCGGGAAAGCCGTTCCTGTGCTTCCCCGCGGACCTCAAGACCATGCCGATGAGCCCGGGGAGCGTCCCCTAGCGCACCGCGCCCCGCTCGCAGCCGGCCCCCGCCCGCCCGTCGGCGCCGCGATTTTCATACGTTCTGCACGGCCGCTCCGGCAACGTCGACGAGGTCAGAGCCGATGGCCGCATCCGCGAAGCGTCTCGCTGGTCACGATCTTGCTCGCCCGCGCAACTGGACGACCGGTCAGGTCCCGGAACACCGACCTACCTGTCCATTTGGTGACTTCTTGGCGTCGCCGGGGCAGGTCGGCGACCCCACCGGAGCGGCCGTAGGGTCGGCGGCGGGCGCGCCGATGGGGGGAAGCGACGAAGCAAGGGACAATGGCTGCCCGCTGTTCGAGCTCAACGACGTCGGCTCAGGGGCTTGCGAGCCCGCCGTGGTCTGCGGAGTCGTGAGGCGATTGGAAGGCGGGGGGGTCGAATCCTCGGTCTGCGGGGCGGTGTTGCGCGACAGCGGTTCTGATACGGCGTCGGGCGTTGGCGGCGCTGTCGGGCTGCCGGGCGAGGGCGGATCTGCGGTGATGGTGGAGGGTTTCTTCACGAGAGTCTCCGCGCGCTCGCCTCCGCCCGCTACCGACGAGACGGCGAATAGAGCTGCGAACACGAGCACTGCAAACGCCGCGGCCGCGATGATGGCTGTGCCAATGACCCCCGCAGCTACGACATAGGCATTGCGCGTTGCCTCGCGTCTCACGTGGTGACCGGACCCCCTGCGGTCGGCCCTCATCTTCCGGAGACCCTCTGGAACCTTCGCAGTGGTACGTGCGCCGCGCCATGCGTCGCCAACTACGACGACGGGCGTGCGGAACAGGATGCCGAGATCTCTCCGGAACGAAAAGGCACGGACATAGAGCAGATCGAGCTGCTTGTACCGCTCGAAGTCGGGATCGTGCCGCGCTTGCACTTGCCAGAGACCGGTGAGCCCGGGTCGCAGCGCTTCGCGTTCGAGCAGCTCGGCCGGGAAGCTTTCGCGCTCCTCGAACAACGCCGGACGGGGTCCGACCAAGCTCATCGACCCGCTGATGACGTTGAACAACTGGGGAAGTTCGTCGAGGCTGGTCAGGCGCAGGAATCGTCCGACGGGGGTGCATCTCGGATCCGACTGCGCCTTGAAGAGCGGGCCGGCGCGCTGGTTTTCCCCTCGCACCTCGTCGAGCCGCTCGTGCGCATCGGTGACCATCGAACGGAACTTGTACATCGTGAACGCGTGTCCACCGCGTCCGACCCGTGTCTGCCGGTAGATCACGGGCCTGCCCTCGAACAACCACAAAGCCATCGCGATGGCCAAGAAGATCGGGGAGAGAAACACCAGCGCGAACACGCCGAAGGACACGTCGAAGCTTCGCTTCGCGGCGAGGCGGAGCCGCGGCCGGCGCATTGCGCCCGGGCTCGACATCCCGCCGTTGGTCGACTCCGATCCGTCGCGGAGGACGACCGTAAACGGGCGCGTGGCGACAGGCCGTCCTTCAGGTGACTCCGCCGCCTGAAGCGGGCGCGGTCGCCCTGCCGCGTCCGATGTTTCGGTCTTGCCTTTCGTGTCGACCTCTTACCCACGTACCTCACACCCGGCAAACAAGTAGGTGACCTTGAGCCGTGGTCGCGACGGCGTTGCCACGGAACGTGATCATTTGAGTGCGCAGCGTGAGGAATCCCCGGCCGGTATCGACTCCTCGCGCCACTGATGACCCTCGGGGACGACGAAAGCCGGTGCGAGGAGACCGAATCCAGAGCCGCTTCGACAAGCACACGCCGCCTGCTGCGACGTTCGCCCGCCCTGGAGCGCAGAGATCCCTGGGAAGCGTGAGTTGTCGCGCGCGTGCTGCGACGAGTGCGACGCCCAGACGTTCGCCTACGTTGTGCAGCATGCCGCCGGCGCCTCTCACGCTGGGCGACCTGCCCGGGGACCGGCTGGTCCCGGTCGCGCTCGAGTACATGATGGTCGGGCACCTCATTGACCGGGCCCTCATGCCGCAGGTTGCGGTGCGCGCCGGCATCGACACCGTCGACGAGGTCGCTATCGACGAGTGGCTCGGCGCCAGCCCCACGTATACGGCGCGGATGCGCAGGCTCATGGGCATCGAGGGCGACGACGTCGGGGCGATCATGAAGGGCCTGCAGCTCGACGTCGGCTTCGTGCACCAGTACATGGGCGTCGCGTACGAGCTCGCCGACGCTCGCCACGGGGAGTTCTGGCTCGATCACTGCGGCGCGCTCATGGACGTGGAGCCGCACGGGGAGGCTCGTGTGGTCGGCATGTGCCACCACATCGAGGACCCGACTTTCGACGGCACCGCGGTCGCCACCAATCCGCACGCCCGCATCCGGCCCATCCACCGCCCGCCGCGCGTGCCCGCCGACCGCGAGCCGCACTGCCACTGGACGATCACGATCGACCCGGACAACGACCCGATCGGGCCCGCCCCGCACACGCTCCGCGTCGCCGATCTGCCGCTCGCGTTCGTGCCGAACGAGCGTCCGGCCGATGCCGAGCCCGGCGGCAGGACGGACTACCGGGGCGCGTTCGATCCCCGGTTCCGCCTCGCCGACCTGTCGCGGGGCACGCTCGTCGCGGTGGCGCGCGAGTTCC
>DATFVT010000188.1:0-9425 GCA_035260105.1 Acidimicrobiia bacterium | reverse complement strand
CGGCGCCACCACCGATCTAGCGACTCCTGGCCGCGTCGGGTCAGAAACGGGGCGCCCAGCGCCGGTTTCAGACCCAACCCGAAGCGGGGTGGCGCCTAGAAGTCGAAGTCGCCGGTAGCAGCGCGCGAGTGGCCGTCGGAGTCGACGGCGGCGCGCACGTTGCGGGCGATCAGCGCCTGGTGCACCTCGTCGGCGCCGTCGACGAGCCGCGCCGAGCGGGCGTGCTTCAGCATCCGCTCGAGCGGCGTGTCCGTCGAGTAACCGAGCGCCCCGTGCACCTGGATGGCACGGTCGACGACGTTCCAGAGCATGTTCGCCACGTGGTGCTTGGCGAAGCTGACCTCCTGCCGGAACGGCTGCTCGTGCTCGATCTTGTACGCGGCGTGCAGCACCATCAGCTTGGCGGCGTACAGCTCCATGGCCGAGTCCGCCATCATCCACTGGATCGCCTGCTTCTCCGCCAGCGGCGCGCCGTGCAGCTGCCGCTCCTCGGCCCGCTTCACGAGCATCTCGAGCGCGAGCTCGGTCTGCCCGATCCAGCGCATGCAGTGCGCGAGCCGCGCCGGGCCCAGCCGCGCCTGACCGAGCAGGTGGCCGTGGCCGCGTCCGCCGAGGACGGCCGAGTCGGGCACGCGCAGGTCGGTGATGCGGATCTCGCAGTGGTTGCCGTGGCCGGCCATGGTGTCGATGTCGCGCACGATCTCCCAGCCCTCGGCCGGCAGGTCGACGAGGAACGCGGTGTTCGACGCCTGAGGCGGGTCGGCGTCGGGGTCGGTCTTCGCGATCAGGATGGCGAAGGTCGCGCCCTTGGCGCCGCTGATGAACCACTTGTGGCCGTTGACGATCCACTCGTCACCGTCCTGCACCGCCATCGTGCGGATGCCCGTGGGGTCCGAGCCGGCCACCTCCGGCTCGGTCATGGCGAAGCAGGACCGCACCCGGCCCTCGAGCAGGGGGCGGAGGTACTTCTCCTTCTGCTCGTCGTTGGCGTGGTGCAGCAGCGTGTGCTGGTTGCCCTCGTCGGGCGCCTGGGCGTTGAGGATGAACGGCCCGAACGTGGTGCGGGCCGACTCCGCCGACACGAACGCCATCGCCGTGATGCCGAGCCCGAGCCCGCCCCACTCCTTCGGCATGTGGGGCAGCCAGACGTTCCACTCGTGTGCCTTCTGGCGGAGCTCGATGATCATGCGCACGATGTCGCCGCGGTCGGGCTCGCCGTTCGGCGCGTTGGCGTAGACCTTCTCCTCCGCCGGCCGCACCACCTCGTCCATGAACTCGCGGACGCGGGCGCGCGTCTCCTCGACGTCGGGCGGAAGGGTGAAGTCGATGCTCATGGCGAGCAGTGTTCCTGCCGCTTGACCGGGCGGTCAAGCGGGATGGTGGCGGCGGCTCAGGAGTTGGTGCGGTAGTGGTACCGGTACGCGATCTCGAAGCCGGCGCGGGTGTAGAGCTGGCGGGCGCCGTCGTTCGCGGCCTCGACCTGGAGGTACATGCGCGCCGCGGCGTGCCGCTCCGCCCAGCAGGCCAGCGCGTGCACCACCGTGGTGGCGGCGCCGCGCCGACGGGCCTCACGTCGCGTCCCCATTGCGTACACACCCGCCCAGTCCCGCTCGAGCACGCCGAGGCCGATCGCGCCCGGGGTCTCGTCGACCGGCAGCATCGCGGTGCCGATCGTCGGCGCGAGTCGCTGCAGCAGGTGGGCGTAGGCACGCAGCCGGCGCCGTCCCACGTCGTCGTCGCCGTACGCCGACGCGTACTCGGCGGCCCAGTACTCGTCGATGCCCTCGCCGACGGTCACGTCCGGAGCGTCGTCGCGTCGCGTGCGTTCGACGACTCGGGCGGTTTCGGCCACGAGCACGAGCGTCGGCTCCTCGATCTGGTACCCGTGCATCTCGAGCACGTCGTCGAGCCCGTCCGGCACGGCGGCCGGGCTCATCTGGAAGCGCACGGGGAGCTCACGGTGCCGGTAGAAGTCCTCGACCATCCCGATGCGCGTCTCGATGCCGAAGCCGTCGCCGCCGTGCGGAAGCGTCGAGTTGCTGCGCCGGAAGGGGTACTCGGGCGCGGCCCGGAGCAACCACCCGTCGAGGAGCTGGACGGTAGTCGCCGCCGTCGCGTTGGCGGCGAGCTCGTCCAAGAACCGGACGGTCTCGACCCCGACGCGTGTCATGCGGAAACGGTAGTCACGAAATGCTTTTCTGGACCGCACCGGCGAGCGTCCTGTCTGACGCCCGGGGCCGCTCAGGACTGGCGGTGCCGGTGGTAGTGCGTCCGGTTCTTGGCTCGGTTCCCGCAGATCGACATGGCGCACCATGTCGCGGAGCGGTTCTTCGACAGATCGAAGAATGCGTATTCGCATTGTCGACATGCCTTGAACCGCGACCACTCGCCCGTCAGTTGGGCGTCGTGCACGATGCCGAGCAGGATTGCGACTGCGCCGTCGACACCCGACCGGCGCGCTTCGAGGTGGGTTCGGCCCGTCTCGTTGATCGTAACTTTCAGCTCCGACGCGCCCGAGGCCGTGCGGAGCGTTGCCGCTGAGCCGGCGTCAGGCCCTCGGTCGGGACCGGCGACGACCAGGGATCGAAGCGCTTCCCGGAGGGCGCGCAGCCGGGCAACATCGGCGGTCGAGATCCGCGTGCCCGGTCCGACGAGCCCGTGTTGTCGGAGCCACGCCTGCGCCTTCTGCCGCGTGCCGAGGCGGTCCCAGTCCGGCGGCAGGTCGTGGTTCCACGAGTTGATGAACCGCTGCAACAGCTCGAGTCGCCCCGGGGCCTTGGGCCGGCCCCCCGGCTCGACCTGCTCGCCGATCTGTCGCTTCTCGCGTTCGTCCATCGTGTGCCTCGGCCTTGGTCTCTGACTAGCATAACCAGAATGCCGGTTAGAGAAGGCCGCCCGGCGGGAAGGATGTCGGGCATGACGCCGGCCTGCCACCACCACTTACGCGGCGTCGAAGCCGAGCTCGAGCAACGCCTCGAGGGTCACCGGGCCGAGCTCGTCGGGTACTGCTCCCGGATGCTCCGCTCGCCCGTCGAGGCGGAGGACGCGGTCCAGGAGACCATGGTGCGAGCGTGGCGTGGCTATGACCGCTTCGAGGGTCGGTCGGCGCTGCGAACGTGGCTGTACCGGATCGCGACGAACGTGTGTCTCGACCTCCTGGGGAGCAGCGGTCGGCGAGCGCATCCGATCGATCTCAGCCCGGGCGCGGCTGCGGAGGAATCCCGGGACCCGCGGCGCCGCGCGCGTGCGACCGCGCCGGAGCCTGCCGACCCGGCCGACGTCGCCGTCTCGCGCGACGAAGTTCACCGGGCGCTCGACACCGCGCTGTGGCGGCTCCCGCCGCGTCAGCGGGCGGTGCTGATCTTGCGCAAGGTGGTCCGGTGGCGGGCACAGGAGGTCGCCGATCTGCTCGGCGTCACCGTCGTTTCGGTGAACAGCGCCCTGCAGCGGGCGCGCGCCACGCTCGCTGCCCGCTCCGAGGACGACCCGGTCGCGGTCCCGTACCGCGAGGACGCCGAGCGCCGCTTGATCGCGCGCTTCGCCGACGCATTCGCGCGCCACGACGTCGGCGCGCTCGTCGCCATCGTGCACGAGGACGTCACCAGGGACGCCGCCTGAGCGGCGAGCAGTCCGAGGTGATGCCGCGCAGGTCTCCGGCTAGTGGTACGCGCCGGTGCCGGCGAACATCCCGCGCCGCCAGCGGTCCGGGGTCAGCAACAGCGCACGCGGATAGACCTCGAACATCCACCGGGCGAAGTGCCGGCGCGTCCACGGCGTGAGCCCGGCCGTACGCACCGCCAGCGAGGCGCCCCGCCGGGAGCGCAGCACGCGCTGGAGCGCGGCGGCGAAGCGCAGGTCCCGGCCGAGCGCGCGGCGCACGCCGTCGCGGTAGCGCGCGCCGACCGTCTCCGGGTCGCCCGAGGCGATGGCGTCGACCGCGACCGTCGCCGTCTCGATGGCCTGGGCGATCCCCTCACCCGTCAGCGGATCGACGGCGTTGGCGGCGTCGCCGACGAAGAGGACGCGCCCCTCGGCCAGCCCGTCGTACTCGAACGACGCGGGAATGGGCCACGCGCGGTGCGTCGCCTCCGGCTCGGCCGCGGGACCGAGGATCGTGCGCACGCTCGGCCGGGTGAGCAGCTCGCGCCAGCGGGCGTTGAGCTCCTTGCCGGACGTCCCCGGCCGCCGGAGCACGCCGAACCCGACGTTCGCGCGGCCACCCGGCAGCGGGAACACCCACGCATAGCCGGGGAGGAGGTCGCCCTCGAACAGCACGTACAGGCGGGGATCGTCAACGCCGGTGAAGTACTGGCGGAAGGCGTGCCAGGTGCCGAGCTCGGGTGGCGCGGGCGGCCGCAGGCAGCGCCGAACGAAGGAGTAGTGCCCGTCGGCGGCGACCAGGAAGCGGGCCGTGATGGTGCCGTCGCTGGTGGTTGCGTCGACGCCGCCGCCGTTCGTGTCGACGGCGGTGACGGCGACCCCGTCGCGCACCTCGACGCCGGCGCGTCGGGCGCCGTCGACCAGGGCCGCGTCGAGCTCGACCCGGGGGACCACGGCGGCGTAGTCGCCGTCCGCGCCGAGGGGCAGCGACACCCGCCGGCCGTCGGGTGCGACGAGAACCGTCTCGCGTACCGCCATGTATCCCGGGAGCGCCGAGATGTCGACGCCGAGGTGCTCGATGAAGCGCAGGGCGGCGGTCGTCAGGCCGTCGCCGCAGGTCTTGTCGCGGGGAAACGTCGCCTTGTCGACCACCAGGACGTCGAGGCCGCGGCGCCGGGCCGCCAGCGCGGCCGCCGCGCCCGCCGGACCGGCACCCACCACGAGGACGTCGACCGCTGACATCGGAGCGACGGTACCGCCGATGCCCCTTCTGGTCGCCGTCGCAAGCTCCGGCTGTGCGGCGACGGTCGGCAAAGCCGCCGCCTCGGGCCCCCGATCCGATCGCTTCGACGTGGGCGGCCCGGGCGGGCCAGAATCTTCGCCGGCCTTTCTGGGCAAACAGGAGTGGTATGAACATCGCCGTCTGCGTGAAGCAGATCCCCGACCCGGCCACCCCGGGCGAGCTCGACCCCGAGACGAACACGCTGAAGCGCGAGGGCAAGCTGATCCTCGACGACTCCGACGCCTACGGCGTCGAGATGGCGCTCCAGCTCGTCGACACCGCCGGGGACGGTGAGGTCACGCTCATCTCGATGGCCCCGAACGACGAGGTGTCGGGGCTGCGTACGGCCCTGGCCATGGGGGCCGCCAAGGCCGTCCTCGTATCCGACCCCGTCCTGCAGGGCTCCGACGCACTGTCGACGGCCAAGGTCATCGCCAAGGCGGTGGGCCGCGCCGGCGACATGGACCTCGTGCTCACGGCGACGGAGTCCACCGACGGGTACACGGGCACGGTGCCGGAGCAGGTGGCCGAGCTGCTCGGTTGGCCGTCGCTCACCTTCGCCAAGCACATCGAGGTCGCCGACGGCATGGTGAAGATCCAGCGCCAGACCGAGGCGGGCTACGACATCGTCGAGTCGCCCACGCCGGCCGTGGTGAGCGTCACCGCCGGCGTCGTCGAGCCGCGCTACCCGTCGTTCAAGGGGATCATGGCGGCCAAGAACAAGCCCGTCGACAACGCCAAGGTGGCCGACCTCGGGCTGTCCGAGGACGAGGTGGGGTGGACGGGCGCCCGCCAGGAGATCACGTCCATCGAGGCGGCACCGGAGCGTCAGGCGGGCGAGAAGATCGAGGACGAGGGCGACGCCCACGAGCGCATCGTCGGCTTCCTCGAGCAGCTCAAGGTCATCTAGGAGACGACGCATGACGGTTCGGAAGGTATGGGTGTACGCCGAGGGCGAGGAGGGCAAGGCGACCTCGGCGACGCTCGAGCTGCTCACGAAGGCACGTGAGCTCGGCGACACGGTCGAGGCGGTGTACTCGGGCGCCGACGCCGACACGCTCGCGCCGCAGCTCGGCGAGTACGGCGCGACCAAGGTTCACGCGGCCGACCATGGCTCGTCGTTGAGCGGCGTGATCGGCGGCGCGCTGCTCGCGCAACTGGTCGCCCAGGAGCAGCCCGACCTCATCCTGTTCGCGCAGAGCTACGACGGCCGTGACGCGATGGGCCGTCTCTCGGTCAAGCTCGACCGGCCGGTGCTCACCAACGGCAACGGCGTCGAGGTGGCCGGCGACACGGTCAGTGTGAGCACGGCCGTGTTCGGCGGCAACACGATCGTGACCGCCGCGTTCAAGGGCGAGAAGCCCTACCTCGCCGGCATCCGGCCCAAGTCGTTCGCGCCCGAGCCCAGTGGGGGAGGCGCGGCCGAGGTGGCGACGGTCGACAACGTCGACGCCGGCCGCGCCGCCGAGGCGCAGGTGCTCGACCACCACGTGGAAGAGCAGGAAGGGCCGAAGCTCGAGGACGCCGAGGTCGTCGTGTCGGGCGGGCGCGGACTCGGGAGCGCCGAGAACTACGAGCCGCTCGTCGAGGAGCTGGCGAACATCCTCAAGGGCGCGTCGGGCGCGTCACGGGCGATCGTCGACGCGGGGTGGGTGCCGTACTCGAAGCAGGTCGGTCAGACCGGCAAGACTGTCAAGCCCAAGGTCTACATCGCCATCGGCATCTCGGGCGCGACCCAACACATGGTCGGCATGAAGGGGTCGGACAACATCATCGCCATCAACAAGGACCCGGAGGCCCCGATCTTCAGCGTCTCCGACCTCGGCGTCGTCGGCGACGCGTCCAAGGTCGTGCCGAAGCTCATCGAGGCGCTGAAGGCGAAGACCTGACCGTGGCGACGACCGCGGAGCGGCTGCGCGAGATTCGCTCCAAGGTCGACGCCGCACTCGATGAGGTGCGCGCCGATCAAGGTGCGTCGCCCGTCCTGATCGCCGTGGTAGGTGAATTCGCAGCCAAGGCCGGGAAGGCGGTCGCCGCCGATGACGAGCGGGGCGCCGTGATCGAGCTCGAGCAGGCCGGTGACAGCGCGAAGGTCGCGGCCGAGGCCGACTCCGGCGTCGGCGACGCCACTCGCGAAGCCGTCCTCGACGCTCACCTCGCCATCTGCGTGGCCAAGTCGAAGCTCTAGCCGCACCGCACATCGACCCGTGCGAGTGCAGCGAGCGCGAGCCGATGACATCGAGGTGGTGCTCGCCGTCCTCGCCGACGCGGCTCGGTGGCTGAGGGAACGGGGCGTCGAGCAGTGGCCGGACCGCTTCCCCGTCGAGTGGGTGATGCCGGCGATCGAGCGGGGTGAGACCTGGCTGGCCGAGGTCGACGGGGAGACCGTCGGAACGCTCGTCGTGCAGTGGGACGATCCGACCTTCTGGGCCGGCTACCCCCGCGGACGCCGGATACCTGCACCGGCTCGCGGTGTGTCGTCCCGGCACGGGTCAGGGCGGCGCGCTCCTGCGCTGGGCGGAACAGCACGCGGCCGAACACGGCAAGGCGTTCCTTCGTCTCGACTGCGTGGCAGGAAACACGGGACTTCGCGGGTACTACCAGCGGGCGGGATACGCGCACGTCGGTGACGTCACCGTCGGCGACTACACGCAGTCCCGGCTCGAGAAGCGCGTGGATGGTTGAATGCGCCGATGCCGGAGCTCGCGGGCATCTCGCACATCGACCTCACCGTCACCGACCGCGACCGCAGCGAGCGCTTCTACACCGAGGTGCTGGGTTTCGAGGTGGCCAAGCGCGTCGACGAGGCGGCCTTCCGCCTGACGGACATGAGGCATGCGGACCTCGACGTCGAAGTCTGCGTGCGGGAACCGACCGCGGGCGACGGATCGCCGTTCGACGAGCTCCGCGCCGGGCTCGACCACCTGTCGTTCCGTGTCGCCGGCCGCCGCGAGCTCGAAGCATGGCAGGCGCATCTCGAAGACCTCGGCGTGACGCACACGCCGATCGTCGATGCGCCCTACGGAGCGGTACTCGTCTTTCGGGACCCCGACAACATCCAGCTCGAGCTCACGGCCGAGCCCGGGACGTAGCTCCTACGCCGCGCCGTCCGGGACCCACGAGCCGTGGAAGCCGAACGGCACCCGTTGCGGGAGATGCACGGTGGCGACCGGCGTGCCGGTGAAGTCGGTGGCGTCGAGCACGACGAGATCGCTTGCGTCCCGTCCCTCGTCGTACACGACGGTGAGCACCCACCCTTCGTCCTCGCTCGCCGTCGGTGACGCCGCCACGAACACGCCTTCGCCGGCATGCGTGCCGGGCCCGAAGGTCTTCTCGTCGACGGCTCCGGTGCGAAGGTCGTGACGCAGCAAGCCGCCGAACTGGATGCCCTGGTCATCCAGGCCGAAGTACGTCGCGTAACCGAAGCGATGTGGGCGGCCGACAACCCGGTCGTCGACTCGGGGAAACTCCTGCGGGCGGTCGTCGAGCCGCTCCTCGATGACCTTCCCGCCGTCGAGGTCGATGGTCCATCGGTCCAGCGTCGGGGGCTGTTCGGCAGGGCCGTAGATGTCGCGGTCGAACATCTTGGGATGGCGGGCGACGTCGACGACGACATTGCCGCCGTCGTCGTAGGCGTTCAGCGGGTGGAAGACGTAGCAGAGCTCCACGTCGAACCAGCGCACGTCGGCGTTGCCTCCGTCGCGCGGCATCACACCGACGCGGGCGCCGTACTCCGGCTTCCACGCGGCGGGGAACGGGCGTTTCCCGACGAGGTCGAAGTCGAAGACGACGGGAAGATCGAAGAACACAACGTGTCGTTCGGTGATCGCGAAGTCGTGCACCATCGGCGGGCCCGCGATGTCGATGTCTTCGCTCCGGACGAGCTCACCCGCGGCGTCGACGACGTGGTAGCGCAGCCACGGCGGGCCGAACGGGTCGTACCCGAAGAAGAGCATCTCGCCGGTGACCGGGTCCGTCTTCGGGTGCGCGGTCATCGCGGAGTGGAGCTTGCCGCCGAAGTCGTAACGGCCCACGGTCGAGAGATCCGGGCGCACCTGGGTCGGGAGGCACACCTCGACGAGGGCGAGGATCTTGCCGGCGTGCGCGACGACGTGGGTGTTCGCCACGCTCGAGCCGACCGGGAACACGTCGTCGGGTTGGCCGGGGATGGTCTCCTCGCCGAGGAGGGAGATGGCCTGGTCGGTCCGCACCCAGCGGTTGCGGTACGAGGCCGCCTTCCCGCCGCGCAGCTCGATCGAGTGGATCATGCCGTCGCCCGTGAACCAGTGGTACGCCGCCGGGTCGGGCGCGATCGGGTTGGGGCCGATGCGCAGCAGGCGGCCGCGCAGCTCCGGCGGGAGGGCGCCCTCGACCGGGAGGTCGGTGGCAGTCAGCTCGTCCTTCACGGGCGCGAAGTTCCCGACGAGGTAGCGGTTCTCGACTGCGGTGCTCACGAGGCACCTCCTTCGTCTTCAGGGACGGATTCGCTCAACCCGCGGGTCTGGATCTCGCACGTGTGGTCGACCAGCACCTCGACGTCGGG
>DATFVT010000187.1:0-4419 GCA_035260105.1 Acidimicrobiia bacterium | reverse complement strand
CCCGTTGACGTTCGAGGTCCATCCGGTCTGCCTCTACGTGCGGCACGCCGTGGCCCGGGCGGTGACCGACGGCGCGCCGCGCTGGCGCGGCATCGTGGAGGAGGGGCTGCGCGAGGTCGAGGACCTGACCGACCCGATGCGTTACTTCAGCGCCGGCGGATCGCCCGACACGCTCGAGCACAACGTCAAGCTGGTCATGGAGGACGTGTCGTCGTTCCTCGACCTCGAGTCGGTGGAGTCCTACCCGACGGCCGAGTACATCCTCTGCAGCCTCCGGGTCTGATGGAGCCGGCGTGAGCGCGCTCGACGGCAAGGCGGCGCTCGTGACCGGCGGAGGGTCCGGCCTCGGCCGGGCGTCGGCGATCGCCTTCGCCCGTGCCGGCGCGACGGTCACCGTGGCGGACGTGGACGAGCGCGGCGGCAAGGAGACCGCCGCCCTCGTGTTCGAGGAAGCCGGCGGCGACGCCGACTTCGTGCTCGCCGACGTCACCCGGCCGGACGAGGTCGAGGCGATGGTCGACAGGACCGTCGCGCGGTGGGGACGCCTCGACTGCGCCCTCAACAACGCGGGCACGACCGGCGCGAGCGCGCCGACCGCCGATCACACGCTCGAGGACTGGAACCGCGCCATCGCGTTGAACCTGACGGGTGTCTTCCTGTGCCTGAAGTACGAGATCCCCGCCATGCTCGAGGGCGGGGGCGCCATCGTGAACATGGCGTCCGGCGCCGGTCTCGTCGGTTTCGCCGGACTTCCGGCCTACGTCGCGAGCAAGCACGGGGTCGTCGGGCTCACCCGGGCGACGGCGCTGGAGTACGCCGCCAACGGCATCCGGGTCAACGCCATCTGTCCCGGCAGCACGCGCACGCCGATGCTCGAGGGGTTCATGGGTGGCGACCCGCAGATCGAGCGCATCATGACGCGGTCGGTCCCGCTCGGACGGCTGGGCCGTGCCGAGGAGATCGCCGAAGCCGTCGTCTGGCTGTGCAGCGACGCGGCGTCGTTCGTCGTCGGCCACGCCCTCGCCGTCGACGGCGGCTCCGTCATCCAGTAGCCAAGGGGAGAACGATCCGGGGGGAGGGTCGATGGCGGACTCCGGCGAACTGACCCTGCAACTGCACCGGGTCGTGGCCGCCCCCTGCCCGGAGGTCTTCCGGGCGTGCACCGAGCCCGACGAGATCGCGCAATGGTGGGGGCCGCAGGGGTTCACGACACGACACATCGACCTCGACCTTCGGGTCGGAGGCGCGTATCGATTCGCGATGCAGCCTCCGGACGGCGAGGTGTTCTACCTCTTCGGGGAATTCCGGGCGATCGACCCGCCCGCGCTCCTCGAGTACACGTTTCGATACGAGGATCCGGATCCCGACGACCGCGAGACGCTGGTGACGCTGGCGTTCCGCGAGGTCGGCGAAGGCACCGAGATCTCGTTCGTCCAGTCCGGGTTCGCGACCGAAGCGCGGCGCGCACTGCACGACGACGGATGGACTGACAGCTTCGACCGGCTGCGGGACGTGTTGTCGTCGCGGCGCGGCGATCAGGAGTAAGCGCCCGGTCTGCAGCTCACGGCGGGGGCGGCGCCGTGCACGGCCGGCCTCGGCACACGTCGACGACGCGCCCGTTGCGCTTCAGGAACTCCGACTTCTGTTCGCGTGCTTCCTTCGAGGCGCGCGGGAAGCCGTGTGGGTCCCGACCATCACGCGGGGCGATGTTCCCGGTCGGCGGCGCGGGCGTGCCGCTGTCCCACACGACGATGGCCGACCCGTTGAACGAGGAGCCGTCGATGTCCTCGATGCCCCAGAGCTCGTGGCGGGCCGGGGACCGGCCGGGCGCGAGGGCGGGGCGGTGGGCGCGGGCCCCGAGCGAGCGAGCTTCGACCTCGGTAGCGACGTTCGCGACCTGGTGGTCGCCGAACGCCTCGTGCATCAGCACCTGGTGGGTCGGGGTGTCGGGGTACGGGTCGCGGGTCAGGTGCTGGGCGTATCCGTTCGCCTCGCCGCGGTCCCAGAGCATCTGGACGATCCCGATCAGGAGCGGGTGGTCGGTCGGGTCGGGATAGGCGGGGTCGAACACGGCCTTGTACGTGTCCCAGTCGGTGCTGCGCTGGAGGAGCGTGCTGTAGTTCATGCCCGGCACGCCGATCGCGGCGCGGGTCCAGTCCTGAGCGACCGCCGTGGCTGCGCCGCCCATGATCCCGCCCTCGCTGTTGCCGTCGTAGAAGAGCTCCCGCGTGTCGATGACGGGCATGCCCTGACTCTGGAACGCTGGGTCGGACACGAAGCCGTCGCGCGTGATCATGAGGCGTCCGAGGAACAGGGTGTCGAGGACACCCTGTTGGAGGCGGTCGGCGATCGTGGGGAAGCGGGAGAGATCACCGAGCACGGACACCGCGTTGCCGATGTCCTCCTCCGAGAGTCCGATCCACTTCGTCGCACAGAAGACGAAGTCGTGCTCGTTCGCCATGTCGCGCACGTTGGCGGCTCCGACCTCGCGCTCGCTCCCGAGCAGCCCGTGGCCGTACACCGCCGGCCGAGCACGCGCGACCGTCCCGTCGGACTTCAGCGCGGCGCGCGGGATGATGCACGTGAACGGCGCGCTGTAGTCGCCGTTGCGTTCCGGCAGCCCGTTCCCGCCCGTGTTGAACCGATTCCCGGGACCGCCGTCGCCGGTGAGGAAGTTCGGCACCGTGAACGTCCCGGTCACGCGGCGGGCGACGCGGTCGTCGACGTCGTTCTCGACCTGCGTCACCTGGAACCGGGGCGCCCGGTCGTCGAGGGACTCGAACCCGGCGTTGCGGATGTGCAGCATCCGCTCGGAGAGGTTGCGCTCGCTTGCGACCGTGAAGTCCCAGGCGAGGAAGAGGTCGTTGCGTTTCACGCCTGCCCGGTCGAGGACCCTGAGGACGTCCTTCATGTGCGGCCGGCGAGCTTCGGTCGCCTGGTCGTCCGTCCTCGTGTCGTCGCGGAAGGCGCGGAAGGCCTCGGTGGGCTCGATCGTCGCGCCGGAGGAGTCACGGAGGCGGCGGAGCCCGACCACGATGCGATGACCCTCGCGGAAGTTCACCGCCGGCCGGACGACGAGGGCGCGCTGGTTCGGGTCGGCGACGCCCTGGTCGAGCTCGGCCCAGTAGGGAACGCGCCGGCCGGACGTCGCGTCGAGGAGGACGATGGGCGCGTCGGCGCGCAGGGATCGACCGATGTCGGTCTCGGGCGCGGCGCCCGTGCGTTCGAGGTCGAGCCCCGGTACGACCGTCATGACCGGCGAGCCGGGACTGAAGCCGTCGTTCCGGTTCCATTCCGTCGGGTCGACCGGCGTGCCGGCGGCGTTCCTCGGCATCGACTCGGGAGAGAGCTGGACGCGCCGGCCAGTGCCAGTCGAGCGGTCGCGCACGGTGAAGTAGTCGTTCGGGAACGGGTAGAGGCACTTCGCCAGGTCGAGGGCGTCGCACGAGCCGTGGGCCTCGACCGCCGGCTCCTGCGCGGGACGGGCGCCCGAGACGCTCTGCCCCCACGGCCCACCGACGATCAGCGCCAGGAGCGCCACGCCGGTGGCGCCGCTCAGACCGCGTCCCACACCATCTGGTTCTCGCCGGGAGGGTCGCCGAGCATCTCGGCCGGGCTGTGCTTGTCGATGTGCCCGATCAGGCCGTTGTACACGCCGTACCCGCACAGCTGGCGCAGACGGTCGGAGAAGCGCGCCGCTATGTCGCGCGGGATCCCGAGCTGCTGGTTCTCCTGCTGGCGGATCCATCCCGCGCAGTAGTTCATGGCGACGCCGATCCGCCGCTTGTCCGTCGTGTTCGCACCGCCGCCGTGCCACAGGCTCCCGTGCCAGACGAGCACGCTGCCCGCCGCCATCTCGGCGGCGACACTGTCGTACGGCGCCCCGTACTCCGGGCTGTGGTCGCGGCGATGGGACCCGGGGATCACGCGGGTGGCGCCGTTGGCCTCGGTGAAATCGGTGAGCGCCCACATCGTGTTGCACACCGTGGGCACGTGGGGCTTGGCGAGCGGGATCAGCTGGTCGTCGGCGTGGATCGGTTGCGCGGTCTCCCCGGGCCCGATCGCGATCGACGACAGGGACGACACGAGGCAGCCGGGGTCGAGGACCCGCTCGACGACCGGGAGCACGCGCGGGTGCACCGGGATCGCCTCGTAGAGCCGTCCGAGTGCGAGCAGGTTGTAGATGCGGACCGTCTTCGTGCCTTCGAACTCGTTGTCCGAGGGCGTGACGCCGTAGAGCGCCTCGAGTCGGACGAGGTCGTCGGCGAGGGCGTCCACGACGTCGGGGTCGATGGCGCGCTCGAGGATGGTGTACCCGTCGCAGTCGATGCGCTCGGCGTGCGCGGTCAGCGTGTCCGGGTCGAGCACGCAGCTACGGTACCGGCATGGCCATCTATGCGCTGGGCGCGTCGGCTCCGA
>DATFVT010000186.1:0-6830 GCA_035260105.1 Acidimicrobiia bacterium | reverse complement strand
CCGAGCTCGAACGCGGGATGGGGCTCGCCGAAGCCGTCGAGGTACCCGCGGTAGAGCTCGATCTGCTCGCGCGCGCCCTGCACCGGGAGCGCCGGAAGCCGCGCCGGGTCGAGGGCGTGGATGCGTGCCGCCTGCGTACCGCACTGCCCGGCCAGCTTCGGCCGGGCGCCGGCGTAGGCGTCGTCGCGCAGGATGCGGCGGGGGATCGTCTCGCCGTCGATCCGCTCCATCACGAAGCCCGATCCGAGCTCGTCGTCCCGCTCGAGCAGGAACCAGACGGCGGGCGTCGCGACGCCGCCGGCGTGCGCGGCGTCGAGCAGCGTGTACTCGACCGACCGGTCCGACAGCCCGATCGCGGGCCCCGGGTCCCGCCGCAGGACGAGCTCGTGGCGCGTGCCGTTCGCGGTCACAGCGTCGAACGACCAGGTCTCTCGGGACGCACCACCCGAAAGTCGGCGCAGGCCGTCGATCGTCACCGGCACGCCGAGGTGCCGGGCGACCACCGCCGCGAGCTGATGGTCGTCGAGACGGACGGGCACGGCGTCGAACGGTAGCCCGCCGCATGGCGCCGGCTCGCGGTTAGATTCCCGCCGTGCGTCGAGGCCGGGCAGGAGCTCTCGCAGGAATCGCGGCGGTGGCGGCCATCCTTGTTCTCTCCGTCCCCGCGGTTCTGTCGGTGCCCGCCGCCGGGGGCACGGTCGCGCAGTTCGGGCCGGAGCAGATCCGGGACTACGTCGTCGACGTGCGCATCGAGCCGACCGGGTTGGTCCGGGTCCACGAGACGATCGACTACGACTTCGGGGTCGTCCCGAAGCACGGCATCTTCCGCGACGTGCCCGTGCGGTTCGACTACCCGCCGAAGGCCAACCACGACCGCGTGTACCCGCTCACGGTCGAGTCGGTGCGGGCGTCCGAGGGGACACCGGCGCAGTACACGATCGAGAGCGGCGACGTCGACGGCGTCGGGCTGAAGCGCATCAAGATCGGTGACCCCGACCGCACGATCAGCGGCCGGCACACGTACGACATCACGTACACGCTGCGCGGCGTCCTCAACGGGTTCGAGGACCACGACGAGCTGAACCTCAACGCGATCGGCCCCGGCTGGACGGTGCCGATCCAGCGGGCGAGCGTCACCGTCGAGGCGCCGGCGGACATCACGCAGGTGGCGTGCTTCAGCGGTCCGTTGCGGTCGACGCTGCCGTGCGGGAGCGCCACCAGCAGCGGCACGACCGCGACGTTCACCCAGAGCGAGATCCCGCCCAACGCCGCCATGACCGTCGTGGTCGCCATTCCGAAGGGTGCCGTGCCGCCGCCGACGCCGATCCTCGAGGAACGCTTCAACCTCGGGACGGCGTTCTCGATCACCCCGGTGACGGCCGGGGTGAGCGGCGCGCTCCTGCTCCTCGTGATCCTCGTGTTCGCGTTCCTCCTGTTCCGGTTCGGGCGCGACCGCCGCTACCGGGGCTCGGCGGTCGACCAGGCCTACGGCACCGACAGCGGCGCCGACGAGTACGTCCCCTTGCTCCACCACGAGGAGACACCCGTCGAGTTCGTGCCACCGGACAACCTGAGGCCGGGCCAGCTCGGCACGCTCGTCGACTTCACGGCGAACCCGCTCGACGTGACGGCCACGATCGTCGACCTCGCCGTGCGCGGCTACCTCGTGATCGAGGAGATCCCGGGCGAGGGAGGCTTCGTGCACAAGCCGGACTGGAAGCTGACGAAGAAGAAGGAGGCGGACGCCGAGCTGAAGGACTACGAGCGGAAGCTGTTCGACGGGCTCTTCGAGGACGGCAACGAGGTGCAGCTCTCCGACCTCCGCTACACGTTCCACACCAAGATGGAAGAGGTGCAGGACGCGCTCCTCCAGGACGCGATCGACCACGGCTGGTTCGTTCGTCCGCCTTCACGCTCTCGGGCACAGTGGGGCTGTCTCGGTGTGCTGGTGCTGCTGGCGGGCGCCGGGCTGATGACGCTCCTGATCCTCTTCACGCACGCCGCGCTCCTGGGCATCCCGTTGCTGGTGGCCGGGATCCTGTTCACCTTCGGCGCGTACTGGTCACCGCAGCGCACGGCCAAGGGCACCGCCGTCCTCCGCCACACGGAGGGCTTCCGGCGCTTCATCGACGAGTCGGAGAAGGAACGCGCGCGGTTCGCCGAGCGGAAGAACCTGTTCTCCGAGTACCTGCCCTACGCGATCGTGTTCGGCGCCACCGGCAAGTGGGCGGCGGCGTTCTCCGGTCTCGACGATCAGCCGCCGGACACGTCGTCGTGGTACATCTCGTCGACGGCATTCACGTTCCTCGCGTTCTCGAGCGCGATCGACGGCTTCACGGTCTCGACGTCCGGCACGTTGACGTCGACACCACCGTCGACGTCGGGCTCGAGCGGGTTCTCCGGCGGGGGCTTCTCGGGCGGGGGCGCCGGCGGAGGCGGCGGCGGCAGCTGGTAACCCGCGACAGTCTCAGTCGTCGAGGCCCGACCACACGGGCCGGAGGCGAGGGGACAGGCGGTCCAGCTCCTCGAGCGTGACGGCCGTGAGGCGGCGCAGTGTCTCGGCACCGCGGGCCGTCAACTCCAACCGGACGACACGGTGGTCGTGACGATCCTGACGGCGCCGGACGAGCCCCGCGCCCTCGGCCCGGTCGACGAGCTCGACGGCGCTGTTGTGGCGGAGAAGCAGGGCGTCGGCGACGTCACCGATCGTCGGGCCGGCGGCATCCGGGTGGCCCCGGATCGCCAGCAACAGCTGGTGCTGGGCGGCTGACACGCCGGCGGCCTGCGCCTGCTCCTCGCTCCAGTGCAGGAACCGTCGGAGACCGGTGCGGAACTCGAGCAGGCGCTGGTATTCGGCGTCGCCGATCCGGCGGGAGCGGCCGGCGATGGAGCCCGGCATGAAAAGTATCGTATCACGATATAATTGAGGTACTGTGCAGTTCTCACCGCGCCGCCTCGTGTTCCTGTCCTTGCTCGCCGCCGCGCTCGGCCTCGCCGGCGGTGCCGCGGCATGGCTGCTCGTGCGATTGATCGCACTGCTCACCAACGCGGCGTTGCTTCATCAGTACGGCTGGGAGCTGCCGTCGTTCCGCAACTTCCACCCCGGGCCCGAGCTGTTGCTCGTTGCCGCCGCCGGCGGGCTCGTCGTGGCGGTGATCGCCCGTTGGTCGCCCGTCATCCGCGGCCACGGCATCCCCGAGGCGATGGAAGCGATCCTCACGCGCCACAGCCGCGTCTCGCCGCGGGCGGCAGTCGCAAAGCCGACATCGGCGGCGGTGGCGATCGGCACCGGGGGACCGTTCGGCGCCGAGGGACCGATCATCGTGACCGGGGGCGCTCTCGGATCGCTCGTGGGACAGGTCATCAAGGTCTCGCCGTCGGAGCGCAAGATCCTGCTCGCCTGCGGGGCCGCCGCCGGGATGGCCGGCGTGTTCGGCGCGCCGCTGGCTTCGGTCGTGCTCGCGGTCGAGCTGTTGCTGTTCGAGTTCTCGGCCCGGGCACTCGTGCCCCTGGTGGTCTCGGCCAGCATCGCCGCCGGCGTGCATGCCGCGCTCTTCGGGACCGGCCCGCTGTTCACGGTGCCGCACCACGACTTCGCCGGGCTCGGCACGCTCGGGGTGTTCGCGCTCCTCGGGCTGGCGTGCGGTCTCCTCGCCGTCGTGGTCGCCAAGGGCCTGTTCGCCGTGGAGGCCTGCTACCGGCGCCTGCCGATCTCGGAGTTCTGGCATCCCATCATCGGCGCGCTCGGGTTCGCGCTGATCGGCCTGGCGGTCCCCCGCGCGCTCGGGGTCGGGTACGACGCGATCGACGACGTGCTCGCGGCGAAGTTCGCCGCCGGCGCGCTGGCGCTCCTGCTGCTGGCGAAGCTCGCGATGTGGTGGATCGCGCTCGGCTCGGGCACCTCGGGCGGCACCCTCGCGCCGCTTCTGCTCATCGGGGGCGCGTTCGGCGGCCTCGTCGGGGCCGGCCTCGACGCCGCCTTCCCCGGGCTGGGCCTGTCACCGGGAGCCGTGGCTCTCGTCGCGATGGCCGCGACCTTCGGGGCCGCGACGGGCGCCACGTTCACGTCGATCGTCTTCGCGTTCGAGCTCACGCGTGACTACGCGGCCGTGCTGCCGTTGATGTTGGCCGCCGTCCTCGCCGACATCGTCTTCAACTCCCTCTCCCGCCAGACGCTGATGACCGAGAAGCTGGCCCGCCGGGGCGTCGCCGTGCCCCGCCGGTACGCGCCGGATGTGCTCCAGGTGCACGCGGTCCGCGAGGCGATGACGTCGAACGTCGAGACGCTGACCGCGCACGCAAGGGTGGCGGACGCCCGCCGGCTGCTGGAGTCCGACGGCCACGCCGCCTATCCGCTCGTCGACCACACCGGCGCGTTGGTCGGCATGGTCACGCGCTCTGATCTGCTCGTGCGCGAATTGCCCGACGACGCGTCCGTGAACGAGATCGCGCACAACGACGTCGTGACGGTGACGCCGAGCGACTCGTTGCTCACGCTCCTCGAACGCATCACCGAGGACGACGTGGATCACGTTCCCGTCGTCGACCACGACCGTCTCGTGGGGATCTGCACACGGACCGACCTTCTCCGTGCGAGGAGCCGGTACCTCGAGCACGAGCGGCGCCAGGCGGGCTGGCGACCGCGGCTGCGTCGGACGCCGACGGACGGGCAGCGGGTCAGCTCGTGACGCCGGCCGGCTGGCCGTCGACCATCTGGTCGAGGTACTCCGACAAGCCGAACCCGACCCTGCCGTCGCAGCGCCACTCGGTCATCCCCTCGGAGATGCGCGTCACGAGCATGTCGCCGTCGGGCGTCTGCCGCCGGTTGCGCAGTGGGATGAGCGACAGGACGCTGCCCTCGATCTCGTAGTCCCGGTCGGCGGTGTGCGCGACCGCGCGCACCTCCTGGTGGTAGGTGTCCGCGCCGCGCCACTCGGTCTCGATCTTGGCGTCGTCGATCGAGCGGTACGCGCCGTCCTCGAGAACGACCCCGCCGATGCGCTGACCGCCGTCGCGTGACGTCACGATCGAGATGACGAACCCGAACTCCTCCCCGAAGTTGGCCGTCAGCCACCGGTACCACCACGGCGACTGCCAGTAGCGCGGGCCCCACGAGTGGTCGCGCAACCCGTAGCCGTCGACCTCCCACTCCTCGTCGCCGACGCGCACGACCCCGCGCGCGCCCACGTGCTGCTCGTAGTGGCCCCGGGCGAAGCCCTGCTCGGCGTTCTCGGTGATGGCGGAGCCGTCGTCGTTGACCGGCTCGCCGCCCCACATCGGCGACACCCCGCGGTAGCCGAGCTCGACGGCGGCGTCGACCCACGGATTCTCGGTGAACGCCCGGCGCGGGTTCGCCATCTCGAGCGGCCGCTCGAGCAGCGCGACCTTCCCGTCGTAGGAGACGCGCTGCTCCTGGAAGGGCTCGAGGACCTCGAACCGCATCCCGCCGGCGTCGAAGGCGTCGTTGTCCGAGATCTCGGGGCGGCTGAACATGAAGCCGACGCGCCCGTCGGGGAGGTAGATGCAGGCGGTCATCTCGGCGTAGCCCTCGTTGGCCCGGTTGCCCAGCCGGACCCACCCCCCGACGCGGTCGTGCGGGTCGAAGAAGTTGAAGTACATCGACTCGTTGAAGTTCGTCGCCGACTCCAGCGGGTGCATGTACTCGTCGGACGGCTCGAGGCGCAGCTTCATGCGCGGTATCTCACTCGCCCTTGACCGGGCGGTCAAGCAAGTGGTCTGCTCCGCGGCATGGATGTGGAGATCACGGAGATCACGAGCGGGCTGCGGTTTCCGGAGGGCCCGGTCTGGCTGCCGGACGGGAGCCTGCTCTGCACCGAGCTGCTCGCCGGCACGGTCGTGCACGTGCAGCCCGACGGGAAGAAGGAGATCCTGTCGGAGAACGGCGGGAGCACGAACGGCCTCGCCATCGGCCCCGACGGCGCCGTGTACGTGTGCAACAGCGGCGGCTACGGCTCCCACGACCTCGGCGGGCTCACGATCCCCGACAGCTACCTGCCCCAGGACCACTCCGGTGGGCGGATCGAGCGCGTCGACCTCGCCACCGGCGACGTGACGGTGCTGTACACCTCCTGCGGCGGCCACGACCTGATCGGTCCGAACGACCTCGTGTTCGACGACACCGGCGGCTTCTGGTTCACGGACCACGGCCGTTGGCGGGAGCGCGACAAGACCCACGGCGGCCTCTACTACGCCCGCCCCGATGGGTCCGAGATCCGCGAGGTCGTCTATCCCCTCGACGGCCCGAACGGCGTCGGCCTGTCACCCGACGGCACGCGCGTGTACGCGGCGGAGACGTTCACCGGGCGTGTGTTCGCCTGGGACCTCGCCGAACCGGGTGAGCTCGCCGCGCCGCCGCCACCCGTCGGCAACGGCGGCCAGCTGATCTGCGGCCTGCCCCACATGCAGCTGTTCGACTCGCTGGCGGTCGACGGCGACGGCAACGTCGTGGTGGGCACGCTCGTCAACGGCGGGCTCACCGTGATCGCCCCCGACGGCAGCGGCTCGGAGCACGTCCCGTTCCCCGACCCGATGGTCACGAACGTCTGCTTCGGCGGCGACGACCTCCGCACCGCGTACGTGACGTGCTCGGCGACGGGCAGGCTCGTCTCGACCCCGTGGCCGCGACCCGGACTGAAGCTGGCGTTCTAGCTGCGTGGTCGCCGATCACGGGGATCAGACGCGCGCCGGATGGACCGGCGCGCCGCCGACGCCGGCGTCGATGCGGAAGATCGTGCCCCGACGTTCGGGCTCGTCGGTGTTGTCGGCCGTCGTGACGAACAGATCGTGCTCTCCGTCGCCGGCGAAGCAGA
>DATFVT010000185.1:0-5305 GCA_035260105.1 Acidimicrobiia bacterium | reverse complement strand
TCCACTCGCCCGCGGCGAGGTCGGCAAGGTGGGCGTGCCGGTCCCTCACCTCGGCGAGATGCGGACCCTGTTCGACGGCATCCCCCTCGACGAGATGAACACGTCGATGACGATCAACGCCACGGCGATGTGGCTCCTGGGAATGTACGTCGCCCTCGCCGAGCAGCAGGGCGCCGACCCCGCCCGCCTCGCCGGCACGGTCCAGAACGACATCGTGAAGGAGTACCTGAGCCGGGGCACGTACATCTTCCCGCCCGAGGCGTCGAAGCGGCTGACGGTAGATCTCGTCGTGCACGCCGCGAAGCACATTCCGCGGTGGAACCCGATCAACGTGTGCCCGTACCACCTCCAAGAGGCGGGCGCGACGCCGGTGCAGGAGATCGCGTACGGCCTGGCGACCGCGCTCGCCGTCCTCGACGCCGTGCGCGAGTCCGGCCAGGTCGGCGAGGACGAGTTCCCCGGCGTCGTCGGACGGATCTCGTTCTTCGTCGACGTCGGCATCCGCTTCGTCGAGGAGACGTGCAAGATGCGCGCGTTCACGCAGATGTGGGACCGCATCACGCGCGAACGCTACGGCGTGCAGGACGAGAAGCTCCGCCGATTCCGTTACGGCGTGCAGGTGAACTCGCTCGGTCTCACCGAGGCGCAGCCGGAGAACAACGTGCAGCGCATCGTGCTCGAGATGCTGGGCGTGACGCTGTCGAAGGACGCGCGCGCCCGGTCCATCCAGCTCCCGTGCTGGAACGAGGCGCTCGGTCTCCCCCGGCCGTGGGACCAGCAGTGGTCGCTGCGCATGCAGCAGGTCCTCGCCGACGAGTCGGACCTGCTCGAGTACGACGACCTCTTCGCGGGATCGAAGGTCGTGGAGGCGAAGACGGCCGAGCTCGTCGACGCGGCCGAGGCCGAGCTGCAGTGGGTCCTCGACGGCGGTGGCTCGTTCCAGATGATCGACGCCATGAAGGGCCGGCTCGTGCAGAGCCATGCCGAGCGGGTCCGCCGCATCGAGGCGGGCGACCTGCCGGTCGTGGGCGTGAACACGTTCACGGAGACGGCGCCGTCCCCGCTCGTCTCGGGGTACGAGGGCGGCGAGGCGCACATCCTCGAGCTCGACCCCGCGGCCGAGGCCGAGCAGATCGAGCACCTGGCGGCATGGCGCTCGGCGCGGGACGACGAGGCGTGGAAGCGCGCCCTGGACCGCGTCCGCGATGTTGCCGGCACCGACGAGAACCTGACGCCGGCGACCATCGAGCTCGCCCAGGCGGGCGGCACGGTCGGCGAGTGGGCGGGGGCGCTGCGCGAGGTGTTCGGAGAGTACCGCGCGCCGACGGGCGTGGGCGCGGTGGCGGCGGCGCCGGTCGACGAGATGGTGGACGTGCGCGAGCGCGTGCAGGGCGCCGCCGCCGAGCTGGGCGGCCCGATCCGGATCCTGGTCGGCAAGCCCGGGCTCGACGGTCACTCGAACGGCGCCGAGCAGATCGCGGTGGCGGCCCGTGACGCCGGGATGGAGGTCGTGTACCAGGGGATCCGGCTCACCCCGGAGCAGATCGCGGCGGCCGCCGGCGACGAGGACGTCGACGTCGTCGGCCTGTCGATCCTGTCCGGCTCGCACCTCCTGCTCGTGCCCGAGACCGTCCGGCTACTCCGCGATCGCGGCGTCGACGCGCCGGTCGTGGTGGGCGGCATCATCCCGGAGGCCGACCAGCGCAAGCTTCGCGACGAGGGCGTCGCCCACGTCTTCACGCCCAAGGACTACAAGCTCGCCGAGATCATGGGCGAGATCGCCGAACTCGCCATCGAGCACCGCCGGAGTCGCTAGCGCGCGTACAGGTCCTCGATCGCCTCGGCGTACTTCGTGTAGATGCCGCGCCGCTTGAGCTTCATCGTGGGAGTCAGCTCCTCCGAGTCGGGCAGCCACTCCTCGCCGAGCAGAGCGAACTTCTTCACCTGCTCGACGTTGTTGAACCGCTTGTTCGCCTCGGCGACATTGCGCTCGATCTCGGCGCGCACGTCCGGCTGCTCGGCCAGTGCGGCGAGTGACAAGTCGCCGGCGCCGTGGCGCTGCGCCCACGCCGGCGCGACCTCCGGGTCGAGCACGAGCAGCGCGGAGACGAAGGGGCGGCGGTCACCGATGACGCAGGCCTGGCCGATGAGCGGGAACGCCTTCAGCGCCGACTCGAGGTTGGCGGGCGAGATGTTCTTGCCGCCGGCGGTGATGATGAGCTCCTTCTTGCGGTCGACGATGCTGAGGTAGCCGTCCTCGTCCAGCTCGCCGATGTCGCCGGAGTGCAGCCATCCGTCGGCGTCGAGGGCGTCGGCGGTCTTCTCGGGATCGTTGAGGTAGCCGCGGAACACGTTGCCGCCCCGGCAGATGACCTCGCCGTCCTCGGCCAGCTTCACCTCGCAGCCCGGGATCGCCCGCCCCACGGTCCCGATGCGCACGTCGACGGCATCGAACGTCATCGGCCCCGACGACTCCGACATGCCGTAGATCTCGGCCAGCGGCACCCCGAGGGCGCGGAAGAACTCCAGGATCTCCACCGGGATGGGCGCGGCGCCCGTGATCGCCGCGATCACCTGGTCGAGCCCGAGGAGCTCGCGCACCGGGCGCAGCACCGACTCGTCGCCGGCCTCGAGGGCGCGCTCGAACGCCGCCTTCTGCTCGGGATCGGCAGCGATGACCGCCTGCACGCCGGCGTACACCTTCTCCCAGATGCGCGGCACGGCGAACATGATCTCGGGCCGGACCTGGGGCAGGTACGACGCGATCTCCCGCGCCTCGGGACACGTCGTGACCTCGTAGCCGAGCAGCGCCTGCTGGTAGTAGGAGGTCATCCGCTCGGCGATGTGCGCCATCGGCAGGTACGACACGAGGCGGCGGCCTTCGGCGGCGACGTGCGCCAGCGTGAGCCGGAGGCTCTCGGCCGTCCAGCACACGTTGGCGTGGTCGAGCATGACGCCCTTCGGCGGCCCCGTGGTCCCCGACGTGTAGATCACCGTCGCGAGGTCCGACGGCTGCACGACCGTGCTCGCCGCCTCGATGTCGACGGGGTCCAGCGCCAGCATCGACTCCCACGAGCCGACGTCCTCGGGCGCGACGCCCTCGCGGTCCTCCATGAGCACGAGGTGCTCGAGGGCGGGCAGCTCCGAGCGCACCTTGAGGAACCGCTCGAGGTAGTCGACGTCCTCGACGATCGCCACCTTGGCCTCGCAGTGGCCGACGAGGTAGTGCACCTGTTCGGGGGCGGACGAGTTGTAGATGGAGATCGGGGTGGCGCCGACCAGCAGGGCGCCCATGTCGGCCACGAAGAACTCGGGCCGGTTGCGGATCATGAGCACGACCCGGTCGCCCCGACCGACGCCGAGCCCCTGGAGGCCCGCCGCCACCCGGCAGGCGTCCTCGGCGTACTCGGCGAAGGTCGTCTCCTGCCAGCCGTCGCCGTCCCGGGCCCGCAGCGCCACGGCGTCGGGCCGGGCCCGGACCGTCTCGAGGAAGCGGCCGGGGACGGTCTGCCCCCGGACCTGCTCGGCGAGCATCTCGTTCGTCACCTGCTCCACAGGGGCCCCCCTTGGTCCTGTGCCTCGCTGGCCACCATATGTATCGCACCGGTGCGAGGCGCGCGCAGGCCAAGTTCTCCACAGGCCAGGGTGGAAAACCTGTGGAGAATGGTGGATACTGGCAGCCGTTCGTCCCGAGGAGATCGTTGGGGCGCCCGGCGCGCGGGTTCTCTACTCAACCTCCTCGGGGCGAGCTGTTTCCGGGGCCGGAACCACTCTCATCCGACCGCCTCGTCGCAACCGTCGCCCGTGCAGCGCAGCGTGACGGTGACGGTCCCGGCCCCCGTGTCCTGGGTCCCGGACGCCCGCCGCCCGCGCCGCGGAGCCACGGGAGAGCTAGAAGCGCTCCGTGAAGCACCGCTCCGCGAGCGGGCCGAGCGCGTAGTCGTGGTACAGCCCGGCGAACATCACCCGGGTCTTCTCGCTCCACGCCATCGCCGCCGGCGCCCCCGCCCGCCGAACGACCTGCGTGTAGCCGCCCTCGTAGACGCGGTACTCGGCCCACGCGCCCGGATAGTCCTTCGTGCACGCGATCTCGACGAAGGGCACGTCGCGGGCGGTCGCGAAGCGGCGCACCCGGTTGCGGTGCGTGTGACCCGAGAAGTACCCGACGATGTTCTCGCGCCGCCCGACCAACGCCGCCAACGCTTCGCTGTCGTCCGGGTTGATGCCGAAGTACGTGCCCGAGCGGTGGTCGGCGTCCAGGTTCCAGAGGTGGTGGTGCCCGAACACGAGCACGGGCGTCGTCACCGAGCCGGCCAGGTCGTCGAGCCAGGCGATCTGCTCGGCCCCGAACTTGCCCCGGTCGGTCCCTGGGATCACCGTGTCGGCGACGGCGAGGGTCACGCCGTCGACGTGCACCGGGTAGGGCGCGTACCCGTCGGCGAAGCGAGGGTCGGTCATCACGTCGTGATTGCCCCGCACCCACTGCATCCGCTCGCCGAGGGAGCCATACGCGTTCAGGAAGGCCTCGAACTCGGACTCGTTACCCGCGTTGGTGAGGTCTCCCTTGACGACGACGGCATCGGGGTCGAGGGCGCGCATGTCGTCGATCACGGCGCCGTTCATGACCACCGGGTAGGGCGAATCGCCGGGAGCGGCCCGCATGATGGGGCCGACCTCCTCGTCGCTGCCGTCCCCGAGCCGCCCGCACTCGACCTCGCCGAAGTGCACGTCGTTGGCGGTCGCGATGGTCGCCAGGAGCCGACCTGCCGGCCGCTCGAGCGTCGTGAACGCCGCCGGCAGCCACTCCCCGGGCGCGGCGCCTTCCACGACCAGCGGGTACTCGGTCCCGGGCTCGAGGCCGCCGATGCGGGCGTGGTGATACGGGCCCGTCGTCGTCACGTCGGTGTCGCCGATCCTGGTCGTGACCCGTTCGTCGCCGTCGGTGCGCATCGTGACCACGGCCTCGTCGGGCCCCACGGATATGAGCTCGGCGTCGTGCACGACCGTCATCGCGCCTCGCTCACGCCCGGGTGCGGCGACCGACGCGGCCGGACAGACGCCACGGCCCGCGCAGCAGACCGCAGCGGCGAGCAGTGAGCCGCGAAGCGCGCACCCACGCGTCGAGGTGATCCGCGTCGCCGCCCGTCGCCGATGTCGCCGCCCGCGCCGCCGCGTGCGCGCGCTCCTGCCGGACGACCTCGATCGCGGCGGTGATCGCCGCCAGCTCCTCCGGCGTGGCGTCCGGCGAGACGACTCGGAACGGGGTGCGGTCGGGCATCCGGCGCGCTAGAGGGGAACGTTCCCG
>DATFVT010000184.1:0-2019 GCA_035260105.1 Acidimicrobiia bacterium | reverse complement strand
ACCTGTCCAGCGACGTGCAGTGGATGCTCGCCCAGCGCGCCATGGCGACGCCCGCGCCGGAGGAAGGGGAAACCCGGCGGAACCGGCAGATGATGGGCATGGGCATGGGCGGCGGCGGCATGGGCACCCTCGAGGCCCTGCTCACCGAGCTGTCCGGGCTGAAAAAGCCGCGCGGTTTCCTGAACCGGCAGGTGCGCCGCGCGCTCGGCATGCGTCCCAAGCCCCCGCCCAAGTACCGCATCCTCGTGATGATGGCGACGAACATGCCCCAGGCCCTCGACGAGGCCCTCCTGCGGCCGGGGCGCATCGACCGCATCTACAAGGTCGGCTACCCGTCGAAGGCCGGCAGGGTGCGCACCTACGAGGGCTACCTCGAAAAGGTGCGGCACGAGCTCACGCCGGACGACGTCGACAAGCTCGCCACGATCACGCCCTACGCGACCGGCGCCACGATCAAGGACCTCGTGAACGAGGCGCTCATCGTCGCCATCCGCAACGGTCGCGACGTGATCACGTGGCGGGATGTCGTGCAGGCGAAGCAGCTCAAGGACCTCGGCCCACCCGAGGACGTCGAGTACATCGAGCGCGAGCGGCACGCGACGGCCCTCCACGAGGCGTGCCACGCCGTGATCGCCTACCGCGCCCGTCACCACCTCGTGATCGACATCGCGACCATCGAGAAGGGCGGGACGTATCTGGGCATGGTGAGCTCCATCAAGCCCGACGACCTCTTCACGCAGTGGCGCTCCGAGTACGAGGCCGACGTCATGGTGAGCCTGGCGTCGCTCGCGGGCGAGAAGATGTTCTTCGACGGCGACAGCTCCTCGGGCGTGTCGGGCGACCTCGAGAGCGCCACGACGATCGCGACGTTCATGGAGGGCTTCTGGGGCATGGGCTCGACGGTGTCGTCGCACGGCGTGACGCACCAGGTCGGCATCGCCGGCGGCGGCCGGCCCGGAGAGCAGAAGGAGAAGGACCTGCTCAAGAGCGGCCTCGGGGAGCGCATCGAGGAGAACCTGGAAGAGCTGCTGCAGCGCACCGAGTCGCTGCTCGCCGAGAACTCGCTCGAGGTGCTGGCGGTCACGCACGCCCTCGAGACGAACAAGACCCTCACGGGCGACGACATCAAGGCGGTCGTCGACGGGACGCCCGGCCCGCTCGTCGACGGCACCGAGTACCACTCCCCCGAGTTCGCCCAGCAGGCGAGGGAATACCACGAGCGGGTGGTCATCGCCCACAAGGAGCACGCGTCCGTCGACGTCCCGATGCCGACTCTGAACGGCCAGCGCGGGCCGGACTTCGTCGTCGTCGACTTCCCCGACGGGACGCGAGGCGACGGTCACCCGAGCGGCGACGACGGCTAGAGCATCTGCTGCATCTCGACGACGTCGAGCCAGCGGCCGAACTTCCGTCCGACCTCCCGCTCGGTGCCGACGAGCTCGAAGCCGCACGACCGGTGCAAGGCGATCGACGCCTCGTGGTGGCCGACGATGCGAGCCATCACGGCGTGGAACCCGTGCTCGAGCGCGAGCCGGAGGAGCTCGTCGAGCAGCAGCCGGCCGGTGCCCTGGCCCCGCCGGTCGCGGCGCACGTAGACCGAGTCCTCGACGGTCGTCGCGTAGGCGGGCCGGTCCCGGAACGGGGAGAGGGAGCCGAAGCCGATCACCTCACCCGACTCGTCGGCGGCGACGATGGCCGGGTGCGCCCCGGAGTGCCCCGCGATCCAGTCGACCTGCTCGTCGAGCGTGCGGGGAACGAGGTCGAACGTGGCCGTCGACTCGCCGACCTCGACGTTGTAGATGACCCGGATCGCCTCGGCGTCGCGCCGTTCGGCCAGGCGGGCCGTGAACCCCACGCCCGCGGACGCTATCGCAGGGCTTCGTTCGCCCGACCCGTTGTATCCTTTCGGGCTCCGCCCCCTTAGCTCAGTCGGCAGAGCACTTCCATGGTAAGGAAGGGGTCTACGGTTCGAGTCCGTAAGGGGGCTCGGCGGTGTAGCTCAGTTGGCAGAGCACGCGG
>DATFVT010000183.1:0-2365 GCA_035260105.1 Acidimicrobiia bacterium | reverse complement strand
AGCTCGGCGTCGATGCGCTTGCGCTCGGTCATGTCGCGCACGATCGCCGACAGGAACTCGATCGAGCCGTCGGCGCCGCGGTGCGCGACGGCGACCACCGACACCGGCACCTCGCGGTGGTCGCGGGCGAGCAGCACCGCTTCGCCCGTCCAGAGCCCGTCACGGATCAGGGCCGGCCAGATCTCGTCGTGGACGACCGGGCGTAGCCGCTCCGGCGCCAGCCCCGCGATCGGGTGGCCCAGCGCGTCGTCGGCCGCGAGCCCCAATAGCTCCTGTCCCGCGGCGTTCAGGTACTGCAGGCGCCCGGACAGGTCGGCGATCGCGACCAGATCGGTCGTCGCCTCGAGGATCGCGGTGAGCCGCTCGCGCGCCTCGAGCTCGAGCCGCAGGCGTCGGTAGAGGCGCGCGTTCTCGACCGCGACCGCGGCATGGTCGGCGAGCGCCAGCAGCAGGCGCTCCTCGATGGCGGTGAACTCGCGCGGGCGCGGGTTGCCGACCGCCAGCACCGCCACCAGGCCCTCGGGGCCGACGAACGACGCCGACAGCGTCTGCCCCGTCGTGCCGAAGACCGCCGTCGGATCGGGGCCGCCGGTCTGCGCCAGGAGATGGCGCAGGGAGATCTTGCGCTCGAGTGCCAGCCGCTCGGCCAGGTTCGGCGTGACCTGGAACCGCAGCGGCTCGGCCGCTCGGTCCGGGATCCCCTCCCACGCGACCGGCCACAGCACGCCCGCCTCGAAGAGCCACAGCACGCTCGCCTCGGCCTTGAGCAGCTCGCGCGCCGCGTTCACGACTCGGCGCAGGACCTCGTCGAGATCCTTCGTGGTGATGAGCGACTTCGCGAGGTCGTTGAGGACGGTCAGGCCGTCCTTCTCGTCGGCCAGGCGGCGCTGAGCGAGCACGTTCTCGATCGTCGACGGCAGCTTGGCGAGATAGCCCTCGCGCCTGATGAGGTAGTCGGCGACGCCGAGCTTGAACGCCTGGACGGCGGAGTCCTCGTCGCCCGTCCCGGCGACCATCACGACGGGGATGCGGATGCCTTCGGCCTGCAGCTCCTTGAGCACCTCGATGCCCGAGAGATCGGGCATGCGGTTGTCGAGCAGCAGCACGTCGTAGTGCACGGTGGCGAGCTTGGTCAGCGCTTCGCGCGCGAGCGTGGCCGTCTCGACGCGCGCGCGAGGGTCGTGTTCCTCGAACGCGCGCAGGGTGAGCGCCATGTCCTCCGGGTGGTGCTCGGCGTAGAGCACACGGATCGGCGCGCGCCGCCGCTCGCTGGCGGCGCGGAACCAGCGGAACGCGCTCTCGAGCACGACCGGCAACGTCGCCAGATATCCCGGACGCTTCACCAGATAGTCAGTGGCGCCGGCCTTGAGCAGCCGCACGGTGATGTCGGCGTCGCCCGAGCCGGTGACCAGCACCACCGGCACTTCCAGACCGCGCGACTTGACCGCGTCGAGCAGATCGAGCCCCGTGCCGTCGGGAAGGCGATAGTCGGCGAGCATCACGTCCATGTCGCCGATCGTGAGCCGCTCGACCGCTTCGGCCACGGTCCCGACGACGGTGAGCTTGATGTGAGGCGCCTGCCGCACGAGGTGGCGGTGCGTCGCCTCTTGATCGGCGGGATCGCCGTCGACGTAGAGCACCCGGATGGAGTCCATGGCGTCCTCAGCCCTCTCGTCCCGTGAGGGAGTGGGAGACCGCAGCAGAGGCCAGGCGGTTGATCTCTCGGTACACGAGCTCCAGGTGGAGCGGCTTGGTCACGCACGCGTCCGCCCCGGCGCCGAGCAGCACCGGGACCATCGATGGATGCCCGGTCACGCCGAGAATCTGCACGTCTTTCGTCTCGCGCATCCGCCGCAGGCAGCGGCACGCCTCGACGCCGTCGAGGCCGGCCAGCACCACGTCGAGGATGATCAGCGCGGGACGGAACGTCCCCACCTTGACGAGCGCCTCGTAGCCGTCGGTCGCCGTCTCGATCACGAACGGCCCGTCGACCAGGAGGTCGTGAAGCATCTGGACGACGAGCGGCTCGTCGTCGACGAGCAGGACCCGGGTGCGTGGCTCAGTCGCGGCGGGATACGCCGGCCGCCCTTGCGCGCGCAGGAAGCGCTGGAACTCGTACAGGTCGATGCGGCGGTGGCCGCCGGGTGTGAGATGCGCGCCAAGCTCGCCCGCCCGGATCCAGCGCCGGAGCGTGGGAATCGAGACCCGGCAGTGAGCCGCCGCCTGCCGGGTCGTGAGGTGCTCCAAACCCCGGGCCGACGGCGGTTTCATTTTTGCACATTTGATTCCTACCACGGCGGCTCGCCAAGTCCGCCGGAAATAGTGTAAACAGTGCCGGATCGAGGCGAGGACCGCGTCGAGCGAG
>DATFVT010000182.1:0-11085 GCA_035260105.1 Acidimicrobiia bacterium | reverse complement strand
GGCCGCACCCTCGTCGCCGACGCCCTGCGGTGGCTGAGCCGACGCTCGGTCGACCGCGCGCTAGTGAACACCCAGCTCGACAACACCGCCGCACTCGCGCTCTACGAATCGAGCGGGTTCCGGCGCCTCCCGGTCGGGTTGTGCGTGCTGGGACGGGCCCTGTGAGGCGGACAGCCGCGCTCGTGGCGGCGGGTGTCGCCGCGGTCGTCCTCGGCGCGACGCCGGTGGGGGCCGGCGTCGCGCCCCCCTCGACGACGGCGGCGGGGCCGGACACGGCGCGCCTCGTCCTCACGGGCCAGCCGGCATGGGTGACTGTCGGCGGCAACCTTCCGTTGCGCCTGCAGGTCAGGGGGCAGGCGGCGGCTGCTGCCGGCCTCCGGGTCAGCGCGACCGCGCACGAGGCCGTGAGCTCCCGGTCCGGGTTCGAGGCCGCGCTCCAAGGGCGCGACCTCGGCTCCGTGCTCGGTCAGACCGACCTCCCCCTCGACGCGTTTCCCGCCGGGGAGGACGGGAGCCGCACCCTGACGTTCCCGCTGCAAGCCGACGACGCACCCCGCGACCCGACGCGCCTCCAGCTGCGCCGCACCGGCGTGTACCCGGTCGAGGTCGAGCTGCGACAGCCCGACGGCACCCGCCTGGCGGGGTTCGTCACGCCCGTCGTCGCCGTCGCGCCGGGCGCTCCGGCGATCGGGCAGCGGCTCGGGGTCAGCTGGGTCGTGCCGATGGTCGCACCGCCCGCGTACCAGGCGGACGGGAAGCCCGACCCCGACGTCGTCGCCGAGCTCCGACCCGACGGACGGCTGGGGCGCCGCGCCGTCGCGTTCGCGGACGCGGGGGTGCCGCTCACGCTCGCGCCCGGACCCGAGACGCTCGAAGCCTGGACGCAGCTCGCCAACGGTGACGCGGGGCTGACGTCGTCGCTGAACGCTTTGCGCGACGCACTCGGCCGGTCACAGGTCCTGTCGGGCCCGTACGTCCCGATCGACGTGCGGTCGCTCGTCGGCGGGGGACTGAGCGCCGAGGTGGGATCGGAGCTCGCCCAGGGAACCGACAAGCTCAGCGCCCTGCTCGCCACCCGGGTCGACCCGAGGACGGAGATCGCGCGACCTGCCAACGACGCCTCGCTCGCGCGGATGCGCGACGCCGGCGTCGACCGCCTCGTTCTCGACGGGGCCGACCTCGCGCCGCGCGACGACCAGTTCACGCCCGCGCAGCCCTTCGTCCTCCGCAGCCAGCAGGGCATGGCCACGGCGGTCGGTTCGGACGTCGGGCTCCAACGCCTGCTCGACGGCGACGATCCGCCGGCGCTGCGCGCGCAGCGGTTTCTGGCCGGCTTGTCGGTCATCGCGCTCGAGCAGCCGAACGTCGCGCGCGGCGTCGTCGTTCTCGAGCCCGACGACTGGGACGCGAGCAGCGCGCTCCTCGAGTCGGCTCTGGCCGGTCTCACCGCCGACCATCCCCTGCTGCAGCCGCTGACCGTCGACGACCTCGTTGCCACGGTGCCCCCGGCCACGAGCGGCGACGCGCCCGTCGAGCGGCAGTTGGTGCCCTCGCCGGTGCCGCCACCGCCCGTCTCCGAGCGCGAGTTCACGGACGCCGAGAGTGAGCTCGCCTCGTTCAACGCGTTGGTGCCTTTCCCGAATCCCGTGTCCGACCCCGGCAACCGGTCGTTGCTCGTGTCCTTGTCCTCGGCCTGGGTCGGCGCGGCCGGTCGCGCCCGTGCCCGCGCCGAGCTCGGAAAGATCCACCTCGACGTCCAGCAGTTCGTCGGCCGGCTGCGCGTGCCCGCCGTCAACAGCACGATCACCCTGACCGCCGAGAAGGGCGAGATCCCCGTCACGTTCCTCAACGAGACCGGCCAGCAGCTGCGCGTCCGGGTCCACCTGCAGAGCGACAAGCTCCAGTTCCCCGACGGGGACGACCGTGTCGTGGACCTGCCGCCCCGGAGCACGACCATGCGATTCGGCGTCGAGGCCCGGAGCTCGGGCACCTTCCCCCTCACGCTGAGGGTGACGTCCCCCGACGGCTCCCTGCCCATCCAGCAGACCGAGGTCAAGGTCCGCACCACGTTCTTCGTGAGCAACGTGGGCCTGATCCTGACCGTCGGTGCAGGGCTCTTCCTCGCCGGCTGGTGGGCGCACGACATTCGCCGGCGTCGCCGGCGGCGTGCCGCCACGCCGGCGCATCCGGCGCTGGCCGCGCCGTCCGCCGAACCCGGGGCGGGCCAGGGCTCGGGTCAGAGCTCCACCCCGTGAGCGACGCGGTCGGAGCCGCCGCAGGACCTCCGTCGACCCGTCTGCTGCGGTCGAGCGCGATCGTCGGGTTGGGCACCGCGCTCTCGCGGATCACGGGCTTCCTGCGGGTCGCAGCGATCGCGTACGCGATCGGCGCCGGAGCCCTGGCGGGAACGTACAGCTACGCCAACGAGACACCGAACATGCTCTACGAGCTCCTGCTCGGGGGCGTGCTCACCGCGACGCTCGTTCCGCAGTTCGTCCGGCACGTCGAGCGTGATGACGACGAAGCCATCAGCGCGATCATGACCGTCGCCGTCGCGCTGCTCGTCGCCGTCGCGCTGGCCGGCGTGCTGCTCGCGCCGTACATCGTCCAGCTCTTCACGCTGCGGGCCGAGGGCGCGAGTCGCGCCGCGCAACAGGACGTCGCGACGACGCTCGTGCGGCTGTTCATGCCGCAGATCGTGTTCTACGGGTTCACCGCGCTGGCCACTGCACTGCTGAACGCCCATCGCCGGTTCGCGGCCGCCGCCTTCGCGCCGATCCTCAACAACGTCGTCGTGATCAGCATCTTCGTGTCGCTGCCGAGGCTGGTCGATGGTCCGATCACGCTCGAGCGGGTGAGGCACGACAACGCGCTCCTCATCACGTTGGGCGTGGGCACGACCGCGGGCATCGCCGCGGTCGCCCTGGCACTCGGCGCCGTCCTCCGCTGGGCGCGCATCCGGCTGCGGTTCGTGTTCGCCTGGCGCCACCGCGCCGTGCTCACCATGGCGCGATTGTCCTCCTGGACGCTCGGCTACGTGATCGCCAACCAGATCGCGTTGTGGATCGTGCTCGTCCTCGCCAACGGGCGGGACGGCGGTCCGTTCATCTACCTGAGCGCGTACGCGTTCTTCCAGCTGCCGCACGGTCTGCTCGCCGTCTCGCTGATGACGACGCTCGCCCCGGAGATGGCAAGCGCGGCGGGCCAGGGCAACATCCGCGGCCTCCGGGAGCGATTGTCGTTCGGCCTGCGGCTGACGACCTTCGTGATCGTCCCGTGCTCGGCGATCTTCATCGCCCTCGCCCGTCCGATGGTCGTCGCCCTGTTGGAGCGGGGCGCCTTCACGAGCGGCGACGCGACGGTCGTCGCGCACACCGTGCTCGGGTTCTCGCTCGGCCTGGTCCCGTTCTCGATCTACCTGTTCTCGATGCGCGCGTTCTACTCTCTCCAGGACACGCGCACGCCGTTCTTCCTCAACTGCTTCGAGAACGCGCTCAACATCGCCCTGGCGTTCCCGTTGTACAAGCTGTTCGGGGTCCCCGGTCTGGCGGTCGCGTTCTCGGGTGCGTACGGCGGGGCATCGGTGCTCACGATGTTGGTGCTCCGTCGACGGCTCGGCTATATGGACGGGCGACGATTTCTCGACACACTGGTGCGCTCGCTCGCGGCCGGTTTGCTCGTCGCCCTGGTCGTGTGGATGATCGCCCGCGGCCTCGGGTGGTCGAACCCGTGGGTCGCGCTGGGCACGACGATCGTCGGGGCGGTGGTCGGGTTCGCGGAGTACTTCGCCCTCACCGCCGCGCTACGGATGCGCGAGCTCGACGACCTGTGGTCGCTCTTCGCCCCTCGCGTCCGCCGCGGCCGCGGGCTGCACCCGCCGGTCGAACCGGCCTTCGGAACCCCGGCGGACAGAGAGGGTCGAACGGTGTAACGATGCTGGCGCGCCGCCGGTCGGAGAGCGGCGACGGGCCAGGGGGATGCCATGGCGGTTCGAGTCGTCACCGATAGCGCGTGCGACCTACCCGACGATCTGATCGAGCGCTACGGCATCGAGGTCGTGCCGCTCACCATCCGCTTTGGCCACGAGGAGCTGGTCGACCGCAAGGAGCTCAGCACCGACGAGTTCTGGCGCCGGCTCACCGACTCGGAGGTGCTGCCGGAGACCTCGGCGCCGTCGGCAGGCGCGTTCGAGGACGCGTTCCGTCGCCTGGTCGAGGACGGCGCCTCCGGCATCGTCTGCATCAACCTCTCGTCCAAGCTCTCGGCGACGATGCAGTCGGCGCAGGTCGCGGCGCAGGCGGTCCAGGCCGACTGCCCCGTCGTCGTCGTGGACTCGCTGCTCGTCTCCATGGGGCTCGGGAGCCTGTGCCTCACCGCGGCGCAGCAGGCCGCCGACGGCGACTCGCTCGACTCGGTCGTCGCCAATGTCACCGACCGCCGGAACCGCTCGAAGCTGTACGGCACGCTCGACACGCTCGAGTTCCTGAAGAAGGGGGGGCGGGTCGGGAACGCCCGAGCCCTGCTCGGCTCGATGCTGGCCATCAAGCCGGTCGTCGAGGTCCGGGACGGCGTCGTCGAGGAGGCGGGCAAGGTCCGGACCCGGTCCAAGGCGCTCCGTCTCCTGGTCGACCGGGTCAAGGAAGGGCCGTGCGAGAACCTCGCCGTGCTCCACGGCAACGCCCCCGACCTCGACGAGCTCCTCGACCTGCTCGAGCCGCTGGCGCCGCGGGGCGAGATCGTCGTCGGCCAGATCGGCCCGGTGATCGGCACGCACGCCGGGCCCCGCGTCATCGGCGTGACCTTCCAGGCGAGCTAGCCGAGCCGGCAGCTGCAGCAAGCTCCGCGCGCCCAGCAACTAGCGTCGAGTGACGTGCCTGAGCCATCCGTGGCCGGACGCGTCCTCGGTGGGCGCTATCGCCTCGACTACGAGCTCGCGCGCGGAGGAATGGCGACCGTCTGGGTCGCGGAGGATCCGCTGCTGTCGCGGCGGGTGGCGGTCAAGCTCCTGCTCCCGCAGCTCGCGGTCGACGAGGCGCTGCGCGTTCGCTTCCGCAACGAGGCGATCGCGGCCGCCAAGCTCACCCACCCCGGCATCGTCGCAACGTACGACACCGGCGACGACGACGGAACGGCCTACATCGTCATGGAGCTCGTCGAGGGGACGACGCTCCGTCGCCTGATGGACCAGCGAGGCCGGCTCGCGGTGCGCGACGCCGTCGACATCTCCTCTCAGGTTGCCGACGCGTTGGAGCACGCGCACAGACAGGGGCTCGTGCACCGCGACATCAAGCCCGCCAACGTGCTCGTGCAACCGGACGGGCGGGTGAAGGTCACGGACTTCGGGATCGCAAAGGCAGCCGGCGGCGACGATCTGACGCGCACCGGCACGGTCGTCGGTACCGCGCGGTATCTCGCACCCGAACAGGTGAACGGCCACAGAGTCGACGGCCGCGCCGACGTGTACGCGCTGGGCCTCATCCTCTACGAGATGCTGGCGGGTCGTGCGCCGTTCGGCGGCGACAACGACATGGCAACCGCGGTCGCGCGGCTCACGAACGCGCCCGAGCCCATCCGCAGCGCGCGGCCGGAGGTCTCGCGCCCGCTCGAGGACGTCGTCGCGCGCAGCCTCGCTCGCGATCCCGACTACCGGTACCCGTCGGCGCAGGCGTTCAAGGATGCGCTGGCGCCGGGAAGCGACACCGCGCCGACCGGCCCCCTGGTGCCGCCGCGTCCCGCGCCGGAACCGCCGGGGTTCGAGCGGACGCAGGTGGGCGCGCCTCCCCCGCCTCCGCCGGGACCTCCTCCGGCGCGGCCCGCACCGGTCGGGCCGCCGCGAAGACGGCGCCGGTGGCCGTGGCTGCTGCTGATCTTGCTGCTGCTGGGTGCGGGCGCCGCCGCCGCCTATGTGTTCTCGACCGTGTCCGACGACGCCGGCTCGGGCGGAGGGAACACCGCGGAGGCGGCCAGTCAGGCCCTGCCGATCACCGAGGCGCAGGACTTCGATCCTCCTCCGGGAGACGGCAGCGAGCACGGCGAAGACGCGCACCTCGCCATCGACGGCGATCCCCGCACGGCGTGGCAGACCGAGGGCTACAGCAACCGCAACTTCGGCAACGCCAAGCCCGGCGTCGGGCTGTGGGTGCAACTCGACGCGTCGCACGACATCTCGGCGGTCACGGTGACAACGCTCGACGACGGCTGGAGCGCGCAGATCTACGTCGCCGACCAACCGGGGAGCACGCTCGCCGCCTGGGGCCCGGTTCGTGCCGCGGCCGACGACGTTCCCGCCACCCACACGTTCTCGTTGAGCAACACCCGCGGCCAGTACGTGCTCGTCTGGTGCACGCAGCTGCCCACGTCCACCAAGCTCCAGATCGGTGACGTCAAGGTCGAGGGTCGCTGACGAACGCGAGCCCGACGACGTGTTGGTGCCGCGCGCACGCGTCGGCGATCACGACGCGCTCGAGGTGCTGCTGGATCGCCACGCCGACCGTGTCCATGCCGTCTGCCGGCGAATGCTCGGCAACCGCGAGGACGCGCTGGACGCGACGCAGGAGGCGTTGATCGCTGTCGCGCGCGGCATCAGCAGGTTCGATGGACGTTCGGCGTTCACCACCTGGCTCTACCGCGTGGCGGCGAACGCGGCCCTCGACGAGGGTCGCCGCGTGGCTCGCCGCCCACGACCGTTCGAGACGCCTCCCGATCCTGTGGGTGACCCCTCACCGGAAGACACGGTCGGTCCCCGCATCGACATCGACGCCGCGCTCGCCGCGCTGCCCGAGGAGTTCCGCGTCGTCGTCGTCCTTCGCGACCTGTGCGATCTCGACTACGCCGAGATCGCCGCCGTACTCGAAGTCCCCCCTGGCACGGTGCGGTCGCGCATCGCTCGCGGTCGCCTCGCGCTCGCCGAAGCCCTCGGGAACCGGGACCGCCCGCGGGATCGTCCTAACCCGCAGACGACAGCGACCGAGCCATGACCGACGAGCCCCGCCCCGACGCACGCGACGACGAGCTGGCGCCTCTGCTCGAGGTGCCGCCCCTCGACGACGAGACGCGGCGGCGTCTCCTGTCCCGCGCCGTCGACGAGGTCCGGGCACCGGCCCCACGACGGCGGTCACGCGTCCTCGTGCCGGTCGCCGCCGCGCTCGTCGCGCTCCTGCTCCTAGGCGTGGGCCTCTTCGCCCTCCCCGGCCGTGGCGGCGACAGCGCCGAGCGGGCCGGCCCGGCCGGCACCCCGAACGCTGCCAGCCCCCGCCCCGGCTCCGCCCCGTCCGACGCCTCCTCGAGCGCCGGAGCCGCCGCCGGGACCCACGACCTGGGCGACCTCGGCGACGTGTCGAGTCCTGACGACCTCCGGCGCGCGGTCCGGGCGCAGCTGGACGCCCCGGCCCCCTCGGCACGAACGGTCAGCCCCCCGTGCCTCGCCCGCGCCGCCGCCGGCGACCCGCGGCCGCAGGCCTACGGGACGGGCACCAGCCGCGGTCTGCCGGTCCTCGTCCTGGTCTTTCGCCGGGACGGTGACCGGCCCACCGAGGTCCTGCTCGACGCCGGCACGTGCCGGGCAGTCTCGGTCACGCAGTCGGGCTGAAAACGCCTACCAGAAACCGCTCCCGGGTACGCTCACCTGGTTCTCCGACCGGCGAAGGAGCCATGAGCGACGACTGGACGACCGACGCGGTCGACAACATCGAGCGGGTCGTCACGACGGTGCGCGACCGGACCGTCGTCCCGGCCCAGAACGTCACGCGGGCCATCGTCTTCGGGCTGCTCACGGCGTTCTTCGTCCTCACCGCCCTGACGATCGTCTCGATCGGCCTGTTCCGGCTGGTCGACGTCTACGTCCCGGCCGGCGTCTGGGCCACGTATCTGATCTTCGGCGGAATCTTCGTCATCGGTGGCACGTTCTGCTGGGCGCGGCGCACGAAGATCCCGCCGCCGGAATGATCCGGGGAACCGTCCCATGAACGAGGTGCGCGAGCTCGTCATCGTCGGATCCGGCCCTGCCGGCCTCACGGCCGCGCTGTACGCCGCCCGTGCTGACCTCAGGCCCGTCGTGATCGAGGGCGCCGAGGCCGGCGGGCAGCTCATGCTGACGACCGACGTCGAGAACTACCCCGGTTTCCCCGACGGCATCCTCGGCCCCGAGCTCATGCTGAAGTTCCGCGAGCAGGCGGACCGCTTCGGGGCCGAGTTCGTCACCGCCGACGTGGACCGGGTCGACCTGACGGAGTCCCCGTTCGGCGCCTGGGTCGGGAGCACGGAGTACCGCTCCGAGGCCCTGGTCATCGCGACGGGGGCCTCGGCCAGGATGCTCGGCCTCCCCTCCGAGGGGCGGCTGCTCGGTCACGGCGTGTCGACGTGCGCGACGTGTGACGGGTTCTTCTTCCGCGAAAAGGAGATCGCGGTCGTCGGCGGGGGTGACAGCGCCATCGAGGAGGCGCTCTTCCTCACGAAGTTCGCCAGTCGCGTCACGGTGGTCCACCGGCGCGACGAGCTGCGCGCGTCGAAGATCATGCAGGACCGCGCCTTCGCCAACCCGAAGATCGATTTCCGCTGGAACTCGGTGGTCGCCGACGTCGGCGGCGACGGTCAGGTGAGCTCGATCGACCTCCGCGACACCCGGACGGGCGAGGTGACCCCGCTCGAGGTCGGCGGCCTGTTCGTCGCCATCGGCCACGACCCCAACACCAAGCTGTTCGAGGGCCAGATACACCTGGACGAGAACGGCTACGTGGTGTTGCCGACCGCCGGTTCCACCGCCACGTCGGTCGACGGCGTGTTCGCCGCGGGTGACGTCGCCGACCACGTCTTCCGGCAGGCCGTGACCGCGGCCGGGACCGGCTGCATGGCCGCCATCGAGGCCGAGCGCTGGATCGAGGCACGCCGTCACGCCGCCGCGCAGACCTGACGCGTGGAATGGCCGAAGGGCCGGCGTCGTTCTACTCGATAGCTACACTCGATCGACCCTGGCGGAAGGACGAACCCTCGTGGGCGCCGACATCACGCACCTGTCCGACACCACCTTCGACGAGACCGTCGGTGGGGCCGACACCCCCGTGCTCATCGACTTCTGGGCCGAGTGGTGCGGTCCGTGCAAGATGATCGCCCCGACTCTCGAGGAGATCGCCACCGAGCACAAGGGAAAGCTTCGCATCGCCAAGCTGAACGTCGACGACAACCCCCAGACCGCGATGCGTTACAACGTCATGAGCATCCCGACGCTGATGGTGTTCAACGAGGGCGAGCCGGTAAAGCGACTCGTCGGAGCGAAGGGCAAGGGTCAGCTCCTCCAGGACCTCGCCGAATTCATCTCTTGAGCGCCCGACGCCGGGGGGCATGACCGCGGCGGGGATCGCGCAGGGCTCGCGCGGCGAGGCGGTTCGCGACCTGCAGCGACGACTCGCCGCGCTGGGTCACGACACGACACCGGACGAGCCGGGCGAGTTCGGGCCCGCCACCGAAGCCGCGGTGCGCGTCTTCCAGGAACGCCGGCGCCTCGACGTGGACGGCGTGTGTGGCTCCCACACGTGGTCGGCGCTCGTCGAGAGCGGCTTCGCGCTCGGCGACCGCACCCTGTACTTCCGCCAACCCATGCTGCGTGGCGACGACGTCGCCGAGCTCCAGCGTCAGCTGAACGCGCTCGGCTTCGACGCCGGCCGCGAGGACGGCATCCTCGGCGACCAGACCGCGGTCGCGGTGGCCGAGTTCCAGCGCAACGTCGGGCTCGCGCCTGACGGCTTCTGCGGCTGGACCACCGTTGCCGCCCTCCGCCGGGTCGGGACGCTGGCCGCCGGATCCGTGGCCAGCGTGCGCGAGCGCGAGATGCTGCGCCGGGGCCCGCACGGGCTGGGCGGCAAGCGCGTCTTCATCACCGCCGCGCCGGGATTCGAGGCACTGGGCGACGCCGTGTGCCGGGGCCTCGCGGAGAACGGGGCGGGCGCGCTCCTCGACTCGGCCGGGTCCGAAGACAGCACCACGGCTGCGGCGGCCAACCAGTTCGGTGCCGCGCTCGTCCTCGCCCTGCGACCCGGCGCCGCCGACCGCGGGTGCAGGTGCACGTATTTCTCGTCAGGGACGTTCCGCTCGGAAACGGGGTTCCGGGTCGCGACCGCGGTCCACGGCGAGCTGCGCCACGTCCTCCCGACCGCGCCCGAGCCGACCGGAAAGTCCTACGGCATCCTCCGGGAGACGCGCATGGCGGCGGTCGTGTGCGAGCTCGTCGAGCGCGGTGACGTCGCCGCGATGCGCAACGTCGTCGCCCGTGCCGGCGACGTGAGCCGCGCGATCGTGCGCGGGGTGCGGCGCGGGGTCGGGGAGGAGCCCGAGGGCTAACGGCGCGTCGCGGTGACGTAGGCCGAGAGGGCGCGTACGACCTCCGCTCGAGCCCGGTCCGTGTCGACGCCCTGCTCGCGGAGGACGCGCCCGGCGATCCCCTCCTCCTCCGTGACGAGGGCGAGGAGCAGGTGCTCGGTCCCGATGTAGTTGTGACCGAGGCGGAGTGACTCCCCGCGGGTGAGGTCGAGCACGCGCCGCGCCCGCGGCGTGAAGGGCGGCTCCCCCGTCGGTGGGCGGTACGGCGATCGTGGGCCGGCGGCGTCGACCACTGCGGCGCACAGCTCGTCGGTGGGCACGCCGAGGCCGTCGAGCACCTTGACGGAGAGTGCGCCGGCATCCGTGAGGATCCCGAGCAGCAGGTGCTCCGTCCCGACGTAGCCGTGGCCCATCTCCACCGCCTCCTCCCGGGCGCGCGCCACTGCCGCGCGAGCGCGCGCCGTGTAGCGCAGGAGCAGGTGCTCGTCGTCGGGCGACGGCTCACCGTCGTCGCGATCGACGAACCGCTGCTGCGCGCCCTGCTTCGTGACCCCGAGCGCGGTGCCGATCTCGGACCACGAACAGCCCGCCACGCGCGCGGCGGAGACGAAGTGACCGAGGAGGAGGTCTGCCTTGTTCGCGATCTCGCCCGTGACCTCGGCGGCAACGGCGACGCGCGCGAGCGCGTCCCGGTCGGCGGCGCGGTCGTGGACGGTTTGGACGAGCTCGGCGAGCGAGGGGGCGGGCGCCATTGCCGTCAACCTTAGGTTGACG
>DATFVT010000181.1:0-2956 GCA_035260105.1 Acidimicrobiia bacterium | reverse complement strand
GACGGCTTCGTGGAGGTTCTGCCGTCGCCGGGAGGGCCGGCGGACGCGATCGTCGACTTCACCGCCCACCTGGTGGTGGCGGCCGACGTGCCCGCCGACGACGTGCTCAACTCGCTTCCCTCGGGGGAGCTGTCGGCGTGGACCCACCCCTCGTTCCAGCTCTGGCTCGCGCAACGGTTGGGCACGCGGCCCGGGAGCCGCGACCTGGTGATGGCGGCGCTGTCGGCGGACGCCGCCGACCTCGAGCTCACCCCGCGCGACGACCTCGGCGGCCACGACCGCGTGCGGCGGGCGGCGCGTTACCGCACCGAGCTGAGCGTGTTCACGGACAGCGAGGAGCAGGGCGTGCTCGTGATCGGCCGCGGCCTCGCCGGTCGCCTGGAGTGCGCGTTCGAGGTCGAGCCGGCCGCCCGCCATCGCGGCCTGGGGCGCCGCCTGGCGCTGGCGGCGCGCACGTTCGTACCGGACGGCGGGGCGATCTTCGCCCAGGTCGCGCCGGGCAACGTGGCGTCGGTGCGCGCGTTGCTCTCCGCCGGCTTCCGTCCCATCGGCGGCGAGGTGCTCTTCGCACGCCCGAGCTAGGCAACACTCGTCGACAGCTCGTCACGGATCCGACCGGGGGAGAACCGCATGTCCGAGAACGTCCGCACCGATCGCCGTCCCGACGGCGTCGCCGCCGTACGGATCGATCGGCCGCCGCTCAACGCGCTGTCGGGGGCGCTGCTGGACGAGGTCGCGTCCACGGCGCGCGAGCTCGGCGGGGACCCGGCGGTGAAGGCGGTTGTCGTGCTCGGCGGCGCGAAGGCCTTCGCCGCCGGCGCCGACATCAGTGAGTTCGGGGGACCGGCCGAGGCGCGGGCGATCAGCATGCGGTTCCGGCGGGCGTTCGACGCCATCGGCGAGATCCCGCGCCCGGTCATCGCCGCGATCAACGGCGTCGCCCTCGGCGGCGGTCTCGAGCTCGCGCTCGCGTGCGACCTCCGTGTCGCCGCCGACAACGCACGCGTCGGCCAGCCGGAGACCCTCCTCGGCGTCATTCCCGGGGCCGGCGCGACCCAGCGCCTCCCTCGGCTGATCGGGCCGGCACGCGCGAAGGAGATCATCTGGAGCGGCCGGCAGGTGAAGGCGGAGGAGGCGCTCGCGATCGGCCTCGTCGATCGGGTCGTGCCCGCCGCCGAGCTCGAGGACGCCGCGCTGGCGTGGGCGGCGTCGTTCGCGTCGGGCGCGGTGGTCGCCATGGGGGTCGCCAAGATCTTGATCGACAGCGCGCTCGACGGCCGCCTCGAGAACGGGCTGGACCTCGAGACGGAGGCGTTCGCCGAGGTCTTCGGCACCCAGGACGCCGCCACGGGCGTCAAGAGCTTCCTCGAGCACGGCCCCGGCAAGGCCGAGTTCGTCGGGCGTTAGGTCGTCGCGGACCCGCGCGGCGCGGCGGTCCCCGCGTCGCGGAGCTGCGACGCCGCCGCCTCGGGCGGCGTCGTGCTCACGAAGATGCCGGTGCCCTGCTCGAACCCGGCGACGACGGCGATGCGCGTCTGAACCTCGACGTACCAATGGAACGCGTCGGGCGCGGCGCCGGGCGGCGCCGTGTGCACGACGAGGTTGTAGGGCGCGTCGCCCAGGACCGTCGCCAACCGCCCGAGCGTGGTCCGCACCGTCACCGCCACATCCGCCAAGTCGGCGTCGTCGGCGTCGTCGAAGCGTGAGCCCGCGTCACCGAGCGCGATCCGGATCTCGTACGGCGTGCTCGACGCGTGCGGGCACCACGACGAGGCCGGCGCGTCGACGACGCGCAGGTCGTCGTGACCGGCGCGGTCGAGGTCGGCGACCACGAGGTCTGCGCCGGCGGCCGCGACGCGGCGCAACGCGTGCTCGATGGCCGGGGGCACGAAGTCGAGCGCCACGATCTGGGCGTGCGGATGCTCGATCGAGGCGCCGGCGGCCGCGCCGTGATTGATCACGACCTGCACGAACGCGCGACCGGCGCCGAGGTGGTAGCGCGCGCGGTCGCGCAGGACCGTCAGCACCTCGATGGCCTGCGCGTCGTCGAGCTGCGCGAACGACCGACCGTGCGCGGGGGAGAGCACTGCGACCTCGTGCGCACCGGTGGCGCCCGGCTCGGCATCGGCGCCGCCGACGATCGGATACAGGTTCGGCACCACGCGCACGCGCCATCCCGGCGTGTCCGGTGCGCCGGAGCCCGTTCGGCAGACCTCCGGCGGCGTCATCTGCTCGTGGCCGGGGCAGAACGGGCAGTCCGCGGGGGTGTCGCCGGCGTCGCCTCGTGCCGGGGGGAACGTGTGCGGACGCGCGGCGCGTCCCGGTGCGAGCAGCACCCATCGGTCGCCCAGATCGTCCCGCCGTAGCTGGGGCACGGGTTCGAGGCTAGAGGCGTGCCGTACGCTGGGGACGTGACGCGCATCCCGACGGTACGAGTGGTCATTCTCGGCGGCGGCCCTGCCGGCAACACCTGCGCGACCGTGGCGGCGACGCTGGGAGCGCAGGTGACGCTGGTCGAGCGCGACGTCATCGCCGGGGCCGCCCACCTGTGGGACTGCATCCCGTCCAAGTCGATGATCGCCACCGGGGGCGAGCTGGCCGAGCTGGCGCGCGCACACAGGATGGGGTTGCGAGCCGAAGGCGCCGTCGACCTCGACGCCCTCCGGGAGCGGGTGTCGTCGATCGAGCAGAAGCTCCACAACTCGATCGTGGAGCTGCTCGAGTCGCAGAAGGTCCGGCTGCTGCGCGGCCGCGGGCGGTTGAAGGGCCCCCACGAGATCGTGGTCGAGACGGCCGGCGGCATCGAGGATCTCGAGGCCGACTTCATCGTGATCGCCACCGGGTCGCGGCCCCGCGTGCCCGAGTTCGCGCCCGTGGACGGCGAACGCGTGCTGACGACCCGCCAGGCGTACCCGCCGCCCGAGCTGCCGGAGCACATCGTCGTGATCGGCTCCGG
>DATFVT010000180.1:0-2110 GCA_035260105.1 Acidimicrobiia bacterium | reverse complement strand
GGCGATTACGTCGAGGCCATGTGGCTCATCCTCCAGCAGCCCGAACCGGGTGACTACGTGCTCGCGATGGGCGAGACGCACACCAACCGCGAGCTGCTCGAGGTCGCGGCCCGGGTGGCCGGCTTCCCGGACTGGCGCCCGCTGGTGCAGCAGGACGAGCGCTTCATGCGGCCGGCGGAGGTCGACATCCTGACCGGCGACGCGAGCAAGGCGCGGCAGGCGCTCGGTTGGCGGCCCCGGGTCTCCTTCGAGGAGCTCGTGCAGATGATGTACGAGAACGACCTCAAGGAGGAGCAGGCCCGCGCCGCCGCCGCCCAACGCTAGGACAGCGCGGGAGGCTCAGAGCAGGTCGGCGGCCTTGCGCGCCGCCACGAGCACCGGGTCCCAGACCGGGGAGAACGGCGGCGCGTACGAGAGGTCGACGCTGGCGAACTCGTCGACCTGCATGCGGTTCCAGATGGCGGTGGCGAGCGTGTCGATGCGCTTGCCGGCGCCTTCCTCGCCGACGATCTGGGCGCCGACGATCCTGCCGCCCGGTCGTTCGGCGAGGATCTTCACGGTGATCGGTTCGGCGCCGGGGAAGTAGCCGGCGCGGGACGTCGCCTCGATCGTCGCCGTCACCACGTCGATGCCCGCCTCGGCGGCGTGGTGCTCGGTGACCCCGGTGCGCGCCACTTCGTAGGCGCAGATCTTCGCCGCCGCCGTGCCGATGACGCCGGGGAAGAGAACGTCGCCCCCGGTCGCGTTGATGCCCGCGACCCGCCCCTGCTTGTTCGCGTGCGTGCCGAGCGCGATGACGACACGGTGTCCCGTGACGCGATCGACGCTCTCGACGCAATCGCCGGCTGCCCAGACGCCTTCGACGCTCGTCTCCATGCGCGCGTCCGTCGCGACGCCGCCCGTCTCCCCGATCGCGATGCCCGCGTCGGCGGCGAGCCTGCTGTCGGGACGCACGCCCGTCCCGAGGACGACGACGTCGGCGGGGAGCGTCCGGCGCCCCGTGCGCACCGCCCGCACGGCCCCGCCGTCGGAGTCGAACCCTTCGACGGGCTCGCCCATGTGGATCGTGACGCCGACGGCGCGGAGCGCCTTGGCGACGAGCGCGCCCATGTCGGGATCGAGCGTGGCCGCCATCGGCTGTTCGGTCCGGTCGATCAACGCCACCTCCAGGCCCCGCCGCACGAGCGCCTCGGCCATCTCGAGACCGATGTACCCGCCCCCGACGATGACGGCCCGCTTCGGGTCGCGTTCGTCGATCGCGTGCCGGACCGCGACGCCGTCGGCCAACGTCTGCACCCCGAAGATGCCGTCGGCGTCGATCCCGGGCACGTCGGGGCGGAACGGGACCGCTCCCGTCGCCACGACGAGCTGATCGAACGGCTCGTCACGTTCTGCCCCGCCGCCGGGGGTCACGTCGCGCACGCGCACGTTCCGGCGGTCGACGTCGACGGCGACGACCTCGTGACCGGTATGCACGTCGATGCCGTTGCGCCGGTGCTCCTCGGGCGTGCGCGCGATGAGCGCGTCGATGTCCGTTACGAGGTCGCCGACGAAATAGGGGATACCGCACGCCGAGTACGACGTGTACGGCCCGCGCTCGAACGCGACGATCTCCAGCTCGTCGGGGCTTCGGCGACGCCGGGCACGCGTGGCCGCGGTCATGCCGGCGGCATCGCCGCCGATGACGACGAGTCGCTCCGTCACGCGACGGTGCAGGTCACGTGGGCGCTTGTGCGCGCAGGCCGCCGAGCGACTCGATCACGGCTTCGGCCTCGGCCACGAACCGCCGGACGAGCTCGCCCGCCGGCACGAGCTCCTCGATCGCGCCCGTCCCCTGGCCGGCCGGGTAGCACTCACGGTCGGGGTCGACGCCGGCGGCTTCGTCGCCGCCGGTGAGGTGCAGCGTGCCTTCCTCCACCGCCCTCATGATCTGCTCCGGGAACGGGCGCACCTCGCCGGGGTGGTCGTCGTAGTACTGGGTCGTCTTGTTCCGGACGGCGCGCAGCGTCTTCCCGGTGAAGGCGCGGCTGATCACCGTGCCGTCCTCGGCCGTACGGACCAACGCCTCCTTGTATCCCGGCGTCGAGCGCGCCTCGGGCGTGGCGATGAA
>DATFVT010000179.1:0-2407 GCA_035260105.1 Acidimicrobiia bacterium | reverse complement strand
GCGTTGACGCGGAAGACCCTCTCCGGCGCGTCCCACGAGCGGCCCACGTGGCTCAACGCCGCCAGGTGGTACACGGCGTCGGGCCGCGCCGACTGCAGGACGGCGCCGAGCTCGGCGGCGTCGGTCACGTCGACGGGCGGGTGGCCGTGGTGGTCGATCGTCACGACATCGTCGCCGCAGGCGCGCAGGTACGGGACGAGGTGGCGGCCCACGAAGCCGCTGCTGCCGGTGACGGCCGCCTTCATGCCAGCGAGGCGTACAGCTCGACGAACCGGGGCGCGATCCGGGGCCAGCTGTACCGCTCGACCCGCTCACAGCCGCGGGCGACGAGCCCACGGCGCAACTCGTCGTCGTGCACCACGTCGTGGAGGGCGTCGGCCAGCGCCTCGACGTCGTCCGGGTCGACCAACACCGCGGCGTCGCCGAGCGTCTCGGGTAGCGCCCCGGCGCTCGCGGCCACGACCGGCACGCCTGCTCCCATCGCCTCGAGTGGCGACAGCCCGAAGCCCTCGTAGATCGAGGGATAGGCGAGCAGGCGGGCGCCGGCGAGCAGGTCGCGGCGCTCGCCGTCGGTGACATACCCGAGCCGCACGACCCGGTCGCCGTGCCGGGCCGCGTCCCACGCGGCGCGGAACTCCTCGGCGCCCCAGCCGTCGGCACCGGCGACGACGAGCCGGAGCTCGGGGTCGCGCGCCGCGACCTCGTCGAAGGCGTGCACGAGCACGGGCAAGTTCTTGCGCGGCTCGACCGTGCCGAGCGCGACCACGTAACGCTCGGCGCTCGCGAGCTCCCGGCCGCGCTGCGCGTCGCCGCCGCCGCTCGGGCGAACGCCGAGCGGGATCTGCGCGATCCGTGAGTCGTCGATCCCGAAGTGCTCGCGCACCTCGCCGGCCACGAACTCGCTCGTCGCGTGCACGACGGCGCCGCGGTCGAGCGCCCGCCGGACGAGGCGGCCGTACTGCAACGTGTCGGGCGTGCACAGCTCGGGGAAGCGGACGAAGGTCAGGTCGTGGATCGTCACGACGACCGGGCTGCGCGCCGGCGGCCCGATGAACGTTGCGTGCACGACGTCGACGGGACCGGTCCACGTCTCGACGCGCGGCACGTCGGTGCGCAGCCACAGCGCCCGGACGAGTCGGGCGGGTATGGGACGCGTCGCGGCGCGGACCCCGGCCGGGATGCGTCCGGCGAGCTGGTCGCGGCCGCGGAACGTCAGCGCGTACGCGACGAGATCGACGTCGTCTCGTGCGGCGAGAGTGTCGAGGAGCCCCGAGGCGACCTCGCCGACCCCGGTCGCCTGCCCCAGCAGCGGCGTGCCGTCGACCGCGAGCCGCAGCGACCGCACCAACGGAGTCAGATCTCGAGCGGCTCGTGCTCGATGCCCTCGAGGAGCCGCTCGACGCTCTCGGCGGGCACGCCGGCGTGCATCTGGCGTACGAGCAGCAACGCCATCACGGCCGCGCACCCGAGGCAGGCGATGAGGAAGCTGAGCTCGACGCGGAGGAACAGCTCGACGTCCGCCACCGACAACGCCACCAGCGTGACGGCGCCGATGGCGATGCCGATCACCCAGGACACCGTCGCCTTGGCGTGGCCCATCAACGCGATCAACGCCTGCGCGAGCGTCAGCGCCAGGATGAACGCCCCGCTCCCGGCGGCGAGCATGGCGAGCTCGCCACGGTTGATCGACTTGTCGAAGAAGAGCTGCACGGCCCACGGCCCGAGCACCAACGCCCCCACCACGCCGATCACGCCGACGGCGACGACGATCAGCACCAGCTTGCGCAGGCCGTTGCGGAAGTCCTCGTACTCGCCGGCGCCCGCCAGCCGCGCCAGCTTCGGGAGCAGCGCCGCCTGCACCGCCTGGAACAGGATGATCGGCACGCGTGCCAGGAAGAAGCCCGACACGAACGCGGCGACGGCGGCGTGCTGCGCGTCGGTGGCCAGCACCGTCGCCACGAGGATGGGCGCGTAGCTCAGGCCCTGGGCGAGGACGGACCCACTCAGCAGGTACCCGAGGTTGGTCGAGACCTCCGACCACGGCGCCTGGGGGCCGGGCTGCACGAGGCCGTGCTGCCCCCGCAGCGACAGCGCGCTCGCGAGCGCGGGCGGGATGGCCAGGCACAGGCCGTACGCGACCGGGTTGGTGACGCCGGCCATCCAGAGGATCGCAGCCGGGAGGAGCCGGATGCAGCCCTCGGCCCCGAGGATCACTCCGTACGGCCCGAAGCGCCCGTTCCCCGACAGCGTGCCGCGCGTGAGGTGCTGGATGGCGTACGTGACGAGCGCGATCGCGAAGCAGATGACGAGCCCGCTCACGCCCTTGAACAGGTTCTCGCGCAGCACGCCGCTGAAGATCGCGGTGATCACGAGGAGCCCGAGCGTGCCCCACAGCGCGGCGATGGCC
>DATFVT010000178.1:0-3332 GCA_035260105.1 Acidimicrobiia bacterium | reverse complement strand
GTCGCGTCCGCCAACCCGGGCTGCGCCATGCACCTCGGCGCCGCCGGCCTCGACGTCCGGCATCCCGCCGACCTCGTGGCCGAGGTGCTCGATGCCTGACACCTCGGGTCGCCTCGAGGAGCTGGTGGAACAGCTTCGAGTGGTCGAGGAGGCGCTGCGGGACCTCGCCTACGACCGCTTGCAGGCCGCCGCCGACGGCGACGACGACGGCGCCGCCGCTGACGAGAAGCGCCTCCTGCAGGCCCGCCGAGCCGTGGAGCGCGCCATCCACGCCCTCGGCGGCGATCCCACCGGCTTCTGAGCGCGTTCAGGTTCGGCGTTCCCGGCCGTTGAGCCGGTCGATCAGCGTCCGGAGCCGCGCGAAGCCGAAGCGGTCGAAGAGGAAGGCAATGCGCTCGAGATCGACCTCGTCGTCATCGGCGATCTCGGCGGGGGTCACGTCGATGCGTTCGATGCGGCCTCGGACCACGATGTCGGCGAACTCCTCGCTCAACGCCTCGAGCATGGCGTCGCCCGGCGCGTGCTGGAGTCGGATCACCAGCCGGCCGTCGACGAACCGCTGCGAGTGGTAGTTGGCGTAGAAGCCGGTGACCTCGTCGACGGCGCGCTCGACGTCGTCCGTGATCAGCACGAGATCGAGGTCGAGCTTGTCGATGTAGCCGCCGGTGGTGAGCTCGCGTTCGACGAACGCGCGCCACGAGCTCCAGAACGTCCCGCCCGGCACGTCGAGCAGAACGATCGGCGCCGGCTGGGTCTTTCCCGTCTGCACCAAAGTGAGGAGCTCGAAGGTCTCGTCCAAGGTGCCGAAGCCCCCCGGGAGCATCGCGAAGCCGTGCCCCTCCTTGATGAACTCGAGCTTCCGGGTGAAGAAGTAGCGGAAGTTCACGAGCTTCGGGTCGCCTTCGGCGATGAACTGCGTCGTCGCGGCCTCGAACGGCAGGCGGATGCTCACGCCGAAGGCGTTGTCGGGGCCGGCGCCTTCGAGGCCGGCCTCCATGATCCCGGGACCGGCGCCGGTGATGATCATCCAGTCGTGGGCGGCCATGGCGGTCGCGAGCCGGCGGGCCTGGTCGTAGAGCGGTGAGTCGGCTTCCGTGCGGGCCGAACCGAACATCGCCAGCTTCCGCTCGCTCCGATACGGCGCGAACACGTGGAAGGCGTGGCGCATCTCCTTGAGCGCTGCGTTGGCGATCTTGAGGTCGCCACGGTCGGCGTGGTCCCGTGCCAGCCGCATCGCCGAGACGACCAGCTCGAAGATGAGGTCCGCGTTCGCGCCGGCGCCCGCCTGCTCGACGAGCTCGGTGATGGCGGCGTCGAGCTCGCGGTCCCCGGTTCGGTAGCGGGGACGGTCCCTCGATCGGCGCGCCATATGCCGCGAGCGTATGGCGGCCGGGGTCGCTAGCCGACGACCCGCTCGGCGAGTTGCGCCAGAGACACCGCCGGGCGGGCGCCGACATGCGAGATCACCTCGGCGGCGGCGGCCGACGCGAGGCGCCCACACGTCGCCAGGTCGTAGCCGTGCGTCAGGCCGTGCAGGAAGCCGGCGGCGTACTGGTCGCCCGCACCCGTCGTGTCGACCACGCGCTCGACCGCATCGGCGTCGATCACGTGGACCTCGTCTCCCGCGATGACGACGGACCCGCGTCCGCTGCGGGTCAACGCCCCGACGCGGCAGTGGTGCCGGAGGCGCTGCAGCGCGGAGTCGAAGTCCTCGACCTCGTACAGCGAACAGATCTCCGCCTCGTTCCCGAAGAGCACGTCGATCTCGTCGGCGACGAGGGACCGGAACTCCTCCCGGTGGCGGTCGACGCAGAAGGGGTCGGAGAGGGTGAACGCGACCTGCCGACCGGCGTCGCGCGCGGCGGTCGACGCCTTCCGGATGGCGTCCTTCGCCGATGGCTGGTCCCACAAGTACCCCTCGAGGTACGTCACCCGCGCCCGTGCGGCGACATCGGCGTCGACATCCTCGGGCCCGATGAACGTCGACGCGCCCAGGTACGTGCACTGGGTCCGCTGGGCGTCGGGGGTGACCATCACGAGGCAGCGCCCGGTCGCCGGCCCGTCGGTGGCAGGAGCGACGTCGAAGTGCACGCCCAACGAGCGGAGATCGTGCGTGTAGACCTTGCCGAACTGGTCGTCGCGCACCCGGCCGATGAACGCGACGGCGGCCCCGAACGAGCCCAGACCGGCGATCGTGTTCGCGCACGATCCGCCGGAGAGCTCCTGCGCCGGCGGGAGGTCGGCGTACAGGGCCTCGGCACGCTCGAGCCCGACCATCGTGGTCGCCCCGTGTGGGAAGTCGTGGTCTGTGACGAAGGCGGGGTCGACGGAGGCGATGATGTCGACGAGGGCGTTGCCGATGCCGAGGACGTCGAAGTCGGCGTCCGTCATGCGCGCGCTCGAGCCGGCTGCACGAACGCAACCGGCTCGCCGTCGCCGTTCCCGTGCTCATGGGGGTCGGCGGCCGGCCGGAGGCGCCTGCCCGTCGTGCGCGTGCGTCCGTAGAGCGTGGTCCGCTGCTCGAGCGTCCGGCCGATGGGTTCTACGATCTCGCGGAACTCGGCCTCGTCCAGCTCCTGGCCGTGGCTGGCGCCGGCGGCGCGCGAGATGTTCTCGTCCATGAGCGTGCCGCCGAGGTCGTTGGCGCCCGACCGTAGGGCCTGACGTGCGCCTTCGACACCCATCTTCACCCACGACACCTGGATGTTGTCGATCCAGCCGCGATAGGCGATGCGCGCGACGGCGTGGATGAGCAGGGCCTCCCGGAACGTGGGGCCGGGCCGCGCGCGGCGTTGGAGAAAGATCGGGCTCGCCATGTGCACGAAGGGGAGCGGTACGAACTCCGTGAAGCCGCCCGTCTCCTTCTGCAGCGCACGGGTGCGCACCATGTGCCGGGCGACGTGGACGGGGCGCTCGACGTGCCCGAACATGATCGTGATGTTGGATCGCAGCCCGACCGAGTGCGCGATCCGGTGTGCCTCGAGCCACTCGTCGGTCGTGACCTTGTCGGGGCAGATGACGGCGCGTATCTCGTCGTCGAGGACCTCCGCCGCGGTGCCCGGCAGCGTGGAGAGGCCCGCCTCCTTGGCGAGGACCAGGTAGTCGAGCAGCGGCATGCCGAGCCGTCGGGCGCCTTCGGTGACCTCGAGCGCCGTGAACCCGTGGACGTGGACCTCCGGCGCAACCTCCTTCACGGCGCGGGCGACCGACAGGTAGTAGTCGCCGTCGAAGTCGGGATGGATGCCGCCCTGGAGGCACACCTCGGTGGCGCCGCATTCGACGGCCTCGACCACCCGTCGTTGGATCTCGTCGTGGTCGAGCAGGTACGGGTC
>DATFVT010000177.1:0-2234 GCA_035260105.1 Acidimicrobiia bacterium | reverse complement strand
CGTCATGGAGTGGGCGCTGCTCACGCACGACTTCTCCCTGAAGTACGTCGCCGACAACAACGCCCGCGCCACACCGCTGCTGTACACGATCACCGGGTTGTGGGCCGCGCTCGAGGGGTCGATCCTGCTGTGGGGCCTCGTTCTCGGGGGCTATCTCGCGTTCACCGCGTACAAGTTCCGCGCCCGCGCCACCGACCCGCTCGTCGCCTGGGCGCTCCTCGTCGGCCTCGTTGTCGCCCTCTTCTTCTTCGGACTGATGCTCGGCCCGGCGAACCCGTTCAAGACGCTGGGCACCGCGCCGGCGGACGGGCAGGGCCCGAACCCGCTGCTTCAGAACCACCCGCTGATGGCGTTCCACCCGCCGATGCTCTACCTCGGCTACGTCGGGTTCACCGTGCCGTTCGCGTTCGCGATCGCATCGCTCGTCACCGGTCGCTTCGGCGAGGGATGGCTGTCCGAGACGCGCCGGGCGACGCTCGTCGCCTGGGGGTTCCTCACGGTCGGCATCGTGCTCGGCGCCTGGTGGAGCTACGAGGTGCTCGGCTGGGGCGGGTACTGGGCATGGGACCCGGTCGAGAACGCGTCGCTCTTGCCCTGGCTCACCGCCACCGCGTTCATCCATTCGGTGATGGTGCAGGAACGGCGGGGGATGCTGCGCGTCTGGAACCTGTCGCTGATCATCGCGACGTTCTGTCTCACGATCCTCGGCACGTTCCTGACCCGGTCCGGGATCCTGAACTCGGTCCACTCCTTCACGCAGTCGGCCATCGGCCCCACGCTGCTGGTGTTCCTCGGGATCGTCGCCGCCGCCGGCATCGGGCTTATCGCCTGGCGCGGCGATCAGCTCCGCACCCCCGGCCGCATCGACTCGCCCGTCTCGCGCGAGTCGGCGTTCCTCGCCAACAACCTGCTGTTCGCCGGCCTCGCGTTCGTCGTCCTCCTCGGCACCGTGTACCCCCTCCTCGCCGAGGCGATCCAGGACAAGCAGCTCTCGGTGGGCGAGCCGTACTTCGACCGGATGACGACGCCCGTCGGGCTCGCGCTGCTGTTCCTCATGGCAGCGGCGCCCGCGCTGCCGTGGCGCCGTGCCAACGAGGAGGTGTTGCGCCACCGCCTGCTGGTACCGGCGTGGGCGGGCGCGCTCACGATGGTCGTCGCCGTCGCCCTCGGTGTCCGTGAGCTGGCTCAGGTGCTCGCGTTCGGGCTGGCCGCGTTCGCGCTGGCCGGCATCGTCCGGCAGTACACCGTCGGCGTCCGCGGTCGCCGGAAGGCGACGCGGGAGGCGTGGCCGCTGGCGCTGGTGCGCATGGTCCGCGGCAACCCGCGTCTCTACGGCGGCCTCGTCGTGCACGTCGGCGTCGTGATCGCCGCCGTCGCCATCGCGACGTCGTCGGCGTATTCGACCAAGCGGGAGGTGCGCCTCACCGAAGGTCAGTCGGCGACCGTCCGCGGGTACACGCTCACCTACACCGGCTCGCACGAGAAGCGGAGCGGACAGAAGAACACCGTGACGGCCGACGTGCGCATCCGCCGGGGCGGTGACGACCTCGGCACCTACGCGCCCGCGATCTCGACGTTCCCGAACGCGTCCCAGGGCATCGGCACGCCGTCGGTGCGCACGGGCCTGCGGGAGGACGTTTACCTGACGCTCGTCTCGTCGCCGAACGAGCAGGGCCGCGTCACCATCGGCGTCGCCCTCAACCCGATGGTCCTCTGGCTGTGGGTTGGCGGCGGCGTGATCGCGGTGGGGACGCTCATCGCGCTGTCACCGTCGCTGCGGCGGCGCGCCAAGCCGGTCGAGGAGCCGGTCCCGGCCGCGCCACCCGCGCCCGAGCGCGAGAAGGTCACGGTATGAAGCACCGGGCGCGCTGGATCGCGCTCTCGGCCGGCGCCGTCGTCGTGGTGCTCGCCGTCGTCCTCGCCACCCAGGTGGGGACCGACCCGCGCGCCGACGCCAACAAGAGCCACCTCCTCGGGCAGGACGCACCCGCCTACGACCTCCCGACGCTCGACGGCGCCCGCGTCCGGTCGAGCGACCTCGCCGGCAAGGTCGTGATCGTGAACTTCTGGAACTCGTGGTGCATCCCCTGCCAGCAGGAGCACGAAGCGCTCGTCGACTTCTACCGGCGCCACGCCGCCGACCCGGCCTTCGCGATGGTCGGGATCGTGCGCGACGACACCGACGACGCGGTCCGCAGCTACGTGGCCGACGAAGGCGTCCCGTACACCGTCGC
>DATFVT010000176.1:0-3728 GCA_035260105.1 Acidimicrobiia bacterium | reverse complement strand
TACGGCGCGTTCATGGCCGATCCGTTCCGCACGATCCGGTCCATCTACGAGCGGCTGGGCGCCGAGCTCACGCCCGACGCCGAGGCGCGCATGCGCGGCTTCCTGGCCGAGAACCGGGCCGGCAAGCACGGGGCGCACGAGTACTCGTTCGCCGACACCGGTCTCGATCCCGGTGCCGTGCGCGAGCGGGCGCGCCGCTACGTCGAGTACTTCGACGTCGAGCCCGAGCCGATCCGCTGACCGCAGTATGCGATCAGGCGCAGCCGTTGCCGGCCCACGGCCGGGTCCCCTGCCACTGGTAGAGGGCCCAGGCGAAGTCGTCTTGCATCGTGGGGCTGGCCGTGTGCGGATCCATGCCGACCCGGTCGAAGGCGCCGATGTGGCGGGCGGTGGCGTCCCAGGTGCTCTGGAGGAACTGATATGCGCCGTGGTACTGGCCGCCGGGTGAGTCCACCCGGTAGTTGCCGCCCGACTCGCGCTGGCGGACGCACGTCAGGAACGGGTCGTTGTGGTGCGTGCTCAGCGACCCGCCCGACCCCGCCGGGAAGCAGCCGACGACGAGGGCTGCGATCGCGATGGCCGCCGTCGCCAGCAGGCTGCGGACGGGCGCCTGCGAGCGCGCGCGTCGAGACAACCGGGAAGAAACGGGCATTCGGAAACGGTAGCGGGCGGGTCCGCCGGAACCGCGGACCCTCAGATCCGGGCGTCCACCTCGTGGAGCCGCCTCGCCATGCCCTTGAGCAGCGCGTCCCTGAGTGCGGGGACCGACTCGAGCGCGGCCTGGAACCGGTTGCGCTCCATGACGGCCATGGTCACGGGCACGTCGGCCGTGATCGTGGCGTTCCGGGGCGCGGGGTCGAACAGCGCCAGCTCGCCGAAGAAGTTGCCCGGCTCGAGCTTGCCGACCTCGTGGTCGTTCCGGGTGACCGTCGCCGTGCCCATCATGAGCACGAAGAAGTCGTCGCCGACGTCGCCCTCGTGCACGATCTCGGTGCCCGCCCCGACCGCGTTCGGCGTCGCGAGATAGGCGATGGCGTTCAGCTCCTCCTCGGAGCAGGCCTGGAACATCGGCACCTGACCGAGGTACAGCTGGAAGACGGCTTCGTCGTAGCTCATGGTTCCCCTCGCCGAACAACTGCAGTCCGCATCGTACGCGGCGTCGGTTCAGTAGCGTGACGGCGTGGCGACCTCCGCCGGGGAGCCGAAGAGCCTGCCGCTGATCCTCGCCCGGGAGCTCGGATCCAACCTCGCCACGCCGATGTTCCTGATCGACGGGGCCGGGACGCTCGTCTTCTACAACGAAGCGGCCGAGCTGCTGATCGGCCGGCCGTTCGCCGAGGTCGGCGAGATGCCGGCACTCGACTTCGGCGAGGAGCTCCGGATGTCGGATTCCGACGGCGCGCCGCTGCGGCGGCGCGACACGCCGGCGGGCATCGCGTTCTTCGAGCGCCGACCCGCGCACAGGATGGTCATGGCAACCGGTTACGACGGGGTGCGACGCCACGTCGAGGCGACCGCGTACCCGCTGTTCGGCTCGACCGACGACCTGCACGGCGTGCTCACGGTGTTCTGGGAAGTGCGCGACTCGGCGGACGCGTCCTGATGCATGCGCGGGTGTGGGGCTGCCGGGGGTCGCTCGCCGCGCCCGGCCCGGAGACGCTCCGGTACGGCGGCAACACCTCGTGCGTCGAGGTCGGTCTCGACAGCGGTTCCACGCTCGTCCTCGACGCCGGCACAGGCATGCGCCCGCTCGGCGTCGCCATCGACCCGTACCCGGTCGACGAGCTCCACGTCCTGCTGACCCACCTCCACATGGACCATCTCCAGGGGCTCGGGTTCTTCCGCCCGCTGTTCCGGCCCGGCGTCGACGTGCACATCTGGGGGCCGGCCTCGCCGGTCCAGAGCCTCGCCGACCGGATCGCCACCTACCTCTCGCCGCCACTGTTCCCCGTGCGACTGTCGGACATCCCGGCCCGGGTGACCTTCCACGACGCGCCGGAGGAGGCGGTGTCGATCGGATCGGCGACCGTCCGCGCCGGCAAGGTCACGCACCAGGGGCCGACGGTTGGCTACCGGATCGAAGAAGGCGGGCGGACGCTGGTGTACCTGCCCGACCACGAGCCGCTGCCGGGCGGTCACGTCGCCGACGAGCCGGCGGAGTGGGTCAGCGGCCACGACATCGCGCACGACGCCGATGTCTTGTTCCACGACGCGCAGTACCGGGACCACGAGTACCCGCAGCACATCGGATGGGGCCACTCGGGCATCGAGCACGTGATGGGGTTGGCCGCCAGCGCCGGCGTGCGGCGGGTCGTGTTGTTCCACCACGATCCGTACCACGTCGACGACGAGTTGGAGACGCTCCTCGCCGAGGCCCGCAAGCGCTGGGGCGGTCCCGACGACGACGTCCGCCTCGCGCACGAGGGCATGACGATCGAGCTCGACGGCGCGGGTGTCCGCTTCGCGGCCTAGGCGCGGGCCGTGAACGTCACCGGCAGGTGCTTCGGTCCCGAGATGAAGTTCGACGGCAGCCACTCGGCGGGGCCGGTCGGCGCGATGTCGGGCAGGCGCGTGAGCAGCTCGCGCAGCAGCGCCTGGATCTCGATCCGGGCGATGTGCGAACCGAGGCAGAAGTGCGGCCCGCCACCGCCGAACGCGATCTGCTCGTTCGGCGAGCGTCCCACGTCGAAGCGGTCGGGATCGGTGAACGCGCGCTCGTCGCGGTTGGCCGAGCCGTAGTACATGACGACCTTGTCGCCGGTGGCGATCGCGGTGCCGGCGAGCTCGCAGTCCCGGGTGGCGGTGCGGCGCATGTAGATCACGGGGCTGACCCAGCGCAGCATCTCGTCGACCGCCGTCGGGAGCTTCCCGTCGAGGTTGTCCTGGAGCCGGCGGCGCTCGTCGGGGTGCTCGAAGAGCGCGACGAGCCCGCCGCCGACGAGGTTGCGGGTCGTGTCGCCGCCGGCGTCGACGAGCAAGAGGAAGAAGAGGTTGAAGTCGATGTCGTCGAGGCGCTCGCCGTCGACCTCGGCGGCGAGGATGCGGCTCGCCAGGTCGTCGGCGGGCGCCGTCCGTTTGGCCTCCGCCACGTCGCGGGCGTAGTTGAACATCTCGATGATCGCCGTGAGGCCGGCGCCTTCGGGGACGCTCTCGGGCGCGGCGTGGATCGACTCGGTGAGGTGGTAGAGCCGGCGCCCGTCGTCGAGGGGGATGCCGAGCAGCTCGGCGATGACGAACGACGGCATCTCACCGGCGATGTCGGTGACGGCGTCGCACTCGCCCCGTTCGATCACGGCATCGATGATCAGGGTGGCGAGCTCGTCGATGCGGGCGCGCAGCTCCTGCGCCGCCCGCGGCGTGAACTGGCTGTTGATGATGCGCCGCAGTCGGGTGTGCCGCGGCGGATCCGACGTGATCATCATCTGGTGGTCGCCGAAGTCGATGTCGGCGAAGTCGGGGATCATGATCGTGGGCACCGACGAGTAGTGCTCCGGGTCGCGCCCGACGTCGCGCACGTCCTCGTACCGGGTCACGGCCCAGAAGCCGGGGCCCTCCGGCTCGGGGTGCCGGTACACGGGCGCGTGGTCGCGCAGCCAGCGGAACTGCTCGTGCGGCTGACCGGACGCGAACGACGCCGGGTCGAGCAGGTCGATCTTCATGCGGCCCGGATCTCGAACAGCGCCGCGATCCTGTCGATCGTCTCCTGCTCGGCCGGCGTCACCTTCTTC
>DATFVT010000175.1:0-3017 GCA_035260105.1 Acidimicrobiia bacterium | reverse complement strand
AACACGTACTCGTCGACCTCGAACGTCGTGAGGATGAGCACCCGCACCGAGGCGTTGGCCTCGTCGGCGACGATGCGCCGGGTCGCCTCGAGGCCGTCCATCTCCGGCATGCGGATGTCCATGAGCACCACGTCGGGTCGGCTGCGCCGCACCAGGGAAACGGCGCCGGCGCCGCCGTCGGCCTCGCCCGCTACCTCGATGTCGTCCTCGGCGTCGAGCAGGACGCGGAACCCCGCGCGCACGAGCGCCTGGTCGTCGGCGAGCGCGACGCGGATCACCGCGCTCCCACCTCGGTCGGCAGCCGGGCCCAGACCCGGAAGCCTCCGGAGAAGCGAGGTCCGGCCTCGACGTGACCGCCGACCGCTTCGGCTCGCTCCCGCATGCCGGCGATGCCGTGGCCGGCCACGCCCGCTTCGGCGCCGTTGCGTCCGTCGTCGAGGACTTCGATCTCCACCGACGTCGACTCGTACTCGATCGTGACGGTCGCCGCGTGCGCATGTGCGTGACGGACGACGTTCGTGAGCGACTCCTGCACGATGCGATAGCCGGCGACGTCGACCGACGAAGGGAGCGGGCGGGGCTCGCCCCGCACGCCCACGTCGACCGGGAGCCCGGCGCGCGCCGCCATCGCCAACAGGGGATCGAGGCGGGCGACGCTCGGCGTCGGCGTTCGCGGCGCGTCACCGTCCTCGCCGTCGCTCCCGCGCATGATCCCGATCGTGGATCGCAGCTCGGCCAGTGCCTCGCCGCTGGCCGCCTTGATCGCGAGCAGCGACTCGCGCGCCTGCTCGGGCCGGCGGTCCATCACGTGGATGGCCGATCCCGCCTGCACGTTGATGCTGGCGATGCTGTGGGCGATGACGTCGTGCAGATCACGCGCGATCCGCAGCCGCTCGTCGGCGACACGGCGCCGCGCCTCCTCCTCGCGCGTCTCCTCGAGGTAGCGGGCACGCTCTTCGAGGCCGGCGAGGTAGGCCCGCCGCGTGCGCACGCCGTTGCCCCCGAGCCACGCCGCCGCCGTCCAGCCGATCGACAGGAGGGGCCACACGCCTTCGCCGCCGAACACGATGAGGTGCGACGTGAGCAGCACGCCCAGCGCGACGACGGAGATCACGAGCGACCGGCGTCGCTCGTTGGCGACCGCCACCGCGAACACGAGGATGAAGAACGTGAGATAGACGGGCCCGCCCGCGTATTCCCGCGCGCTGTACACCCAGAGGAGGACGGTGACGATCGCGAGCCCCACGATCGGGGCCCGCCGCCAGAGCGCGATCGTCGCGCCGGCGGCGGCGACGAGCAGGTAGCAGAGGAAGTCGGGCCGGCGGTCGGCGTCGCCCGGGTTGATCTGGGTCGTGATCGCGACCATCGCCACCGAGATCGTGATCGCGAGGAGCCCGTCGAAGACCCAGGAGTGCCGGAACCGGTCGACGGCGTGCATCAGCACCACGGTACGGCCCGTCCCCGGCGGTGGCATCCGCCCGCCGGCGTAGATCCCGCCTACGTCGGGCGACGTACGTTGGCCGGCGTGAGACGCATCCCGGACCGCGAGCGCCGGGCGCGCCTCGCGACCCGACACCACCTGGTGCCGAAGGAGAAGGCGAAGGATGTCGTTGCGCTGGCGGGCCGGATGGTCGGCCTCCATTCGACCGACCCTGCGACGGTGTTCCTGGCGGCGGCGGCCCGCTTGAAGCGGCCTACGGTCGAAGGCGTCGAGCGAGCGCTCTACGACGAGCGGACCCTCGTGCGCACGCTCTGCATGCGGCGGACCTTGTTCGTCCTGCCGGTGGAACTCGTGCCGGTCGTGCAGGCGGCGGTCACCGAGGCGCTCGTCCCCGGCGAGCGCAAACGGACGGTGCGCATGATCGAGGAAGCCGGCATCGCCCGCGACGGCAATCGCTGGCTGCGCCGAGCCGAGAAGGAGACGCTCGCCGCCATCGAGGCCGCCGGTGAGATCACCGGCGCCGACCTCTCGAAGGCAGTCCCGCGCCTGCGCGAGCAGATCCCCTACGGCGAGGGCAAGACCTGGGCCGGCAAGATGGGCATGACGACGCGGGTGCTGTTCCTGCTCGCGTGCGAGCAGAAGGTCGTGCGGGGACGGCCTCAGGGGAGCTGGACGAGCACCCGCTACCGGTGGGCGCCGATGACCGCGTGGATCCCCGAGGAACTCCCGACCCCGAAGCCGGACGAGGCCCGCGCCGAGCTCGCCCGGCGGTGGCTCGCGGCGTTCGGCCCCGCGACGGCGGCCGACCTCAAGTGGTGGACGGGCTGGCCGCTCGGGCGGACGCGCCAGGCCCTGGCCGCCGTCGACACTGTCGACGTCGAGCTCGAGGACGGCCGTGCCGGGCTATTGCTCGCCGGCGACGAGGGGCCCATGCGGGCGCCAGCGCCGTGGGCGGCCCTGCTCCCGAGCCTCGACCCGACGACGATGGGGTGGGCCGAGCGCGATTGGTATCTCGGTCCGCACCGCCCGGCTGTCTTCGACACGAGCGGCAACGCCGGGCCGACGGTGTGGTGGGACGGGCGCATCGTCGGCGGATGGACGCAACGCCCGGACGGGGAGATCGTCTGGCGCGTGCTCGAGGACATCGGCGCCGACGCGCGGCGGGCGGTCGAGCGGGAGGTCGAGCGCCTGGAGCGGTGGCTCGACGGGACCGTGGTGGTCGCCCGCTTCCCGACCCCGCTGTACCAGGAGCTGCGGGCATGACTTCATATGCCTTGACAGGTACATAACCTGTTGGCTATGTTCGTGGGCATGACGGTGACCACGTTCGAGGTGCTGGCGGAGCCCCGCCGGCGGGACATCCTCGACCTGCTGCGGGTCAGGGAGCGGTCGGTGGGGGAGTTGGTCGAGGGGATCTCCCTCAGCCAGCCCGGGATCTCGAAGCACCTGCGGGTGCTGCGGGAGGCGGGCCTCGTCGACGTCCGGATCGACGCCCAGCGGCGCTGGTACCGGGTGCGCGCCGAGCCGCTCGCCGAGATCGACGCCTGGCTCGCGCCCTACCGGCGGTTCTGGACCG